>NZ_JABAIW010000028.1:0-65126 GCF_014231265.1 Clostridium sp. DJ247
CGAACACGACGGTTAAGCTTCACAGTGCCGATGGTACTGCAGGGGAGGCCCTGTGGGAGAGTAGGTCGCTGCTAGGTAATTAATAAATCGCTAAGCAAATTATTTGCTTAGCGATTTTTATTTTTTGCATATTAGGGCATCACCAACATTTCCGACTTATCTATACTTCGCTTCATAAAAGTGGCTTAAATAGCAAGCTTCCCCGTTGTTAACATATAAACAACGGGGAAGCTTGGTTTTGGATAAAATTTTGGTATTGAAAAATATAAAAATTAGAACTGAAAAAGAATATGACTTCTTCAGTTCTAAAAACCACCGTTTATGGAACTTTAATGGAAAATAAAAACAAGAGTATTAAACTCTTGTTGATGGATATATAAGTTAATATAAACCTTAGTTTATACTCATTTTATGCGTTTAATTGATATAGCAGCAGTTGCAGACATTAATAAAGATATTGATACTATTATGGCAGAAAAAGCTAGAAAATTTCCAGCAAAAAAATTAATTCCATACCATTGACCTAAAAGTAAAATTACAAAAGGAATTGCCCAATTAGCTGAAGCTCCTGTAACATTAATATATCCAGTTAATATAGCTAGAAATAACGTTATAATCCAAAATATAGAACAATACTTAATAACTTTACGATTTCTACTTTTTATACTAATTGTTAGAACAAGAATCCAACCAACTATGTATGCAAATGTGACAATTAGATTTTTCACAGTTGCGGGGCTTCCCAAGAAGAACTCTCGAAAATTCAAAAACATACAACCAAGCACAGTTATAATTGATAGAACTATTAACGTTATTGTTTTATTCACCATTTCTAACCCATCCCTTATGATACGTTTCCGTTTATTGAACATATAGCAATTATATCATAAATATATAACATATGTAGCTTTGTCTAATAGCATTTTGTTAATTATTATAATAAGGAAATATCATTATTGGCCTAATTAACCAATATTCCTAGTCTGTAAATAATTCTTTATATATTAAACAATAAATCAATATTTTTCAAGGACAGCTATAATCATATATTTTTAGTAATAACAACCTTAGCAAAGATGCCGGGGGTGAATTATAAATAATTCATCCATTTTATTCCTTAGCGTGGGTTTTTCCGACAAAACCCATGCTACATACTAATATGGAAATGAATAAAGGAGGAGAATTTTGATCTCCTCCTTTATTCATTAAGCTCCTTCACTGAGAAACTTGTACTGCGACATATAAAGATTGTAATAAAGTCCTTTTAAATTCATTAGCTCATCATGAGTTCCTGTTTCAGCTATGTTACCATGGTTAATCACCATTATTTTGCTGCAATCTCTAATGGTTGAAAGTCTGTGAGCTATAACAAAGGAGGTTCTTCCATGAAGCAACTTCTGAATACCTTTTTGAACAAGCTTCTCAGTTTGTGTGTCAATATTTGAGGTAGCTTCATCAAGTATTAGTATTCTTGGATTTGCAAGAAGTGCTCTTGCAAAGGATATAAGCTGTCTTTGACCAACTGACAGTCTGGAGCCTCTTTCCTTTACTTCTGTGTCATAGCCATTTTCAAGGTTCATTATAAAATCATGTGCATTAACAGCTTTTGCAGCGGCTATAACCTCTTCGTCTGCAGCATCAAGCTTACCATATCTTATATTTTCCTTGATGGTTGTGGAGAAAAGGAAAGTATCCTGAAGCATTATACCCATCTGACTTCTTAAGGACTCAAGTTCTACGTTTTTAATATTCTTTCCATCTATTAAAACTTCTCCTCTTTCAGTGTCGTAGAATCGGCTTATGAGATTAACAATAGTAGTTTTTCCGGAACCTGTTGCGCCAACTAATGCTACGGTTTCACCAGGATTAACTTGAAAACTTATATTATCTAAAACCACAGTACCATCTTCATAGCCAAAGGTAACATTTTTAAACTCCACATGTCCTTTAATTTTAGGCATTAACATCGCACTATTTACTTCTATAATATCTGGCTTTACATCCATTATTTCAAATATTCTTTCAGCAGCTGAGAAATTCATTATTAGAGTGTTGTAAAAGTTACTTATTTCAAGGATAGGTCTCCAGAACATACCTATATACATGGTGAAGGCTATAATAGTACCCATAGTTACATTATTAGCACCTATTAGTTTAGCACTATACCAGTAAAGTACTACCATACCAAACCCCCAAGAAGTATCCACTAAAGGCCAAAATAAATCGCTAAGCCTTAAAGCACGCATAAAGGCATCCATCATGTCTTTAACTAGACCAGAAAACGTAATAGAGGTTTTATTTTCATTAGCAAAGGACTGAACTACCTTTATACCTGAAAAATCCTCGTGAGTGTAGGCATTAAAAGTGGAACGCTTCCTTCTAAAATTCTGCCATCTTTTTCCGGCTAGTGCCTGTACAACAAACATACTAACAGTCAGTACAGGAAGCAGTATCATAGAAGCCAGGGCTAGTTTTACATTTAAATAAAACATCATAACTCCAACACAAATAATAGTTAAAAGCTGAGGTATAAAGTTGGTTACACTGTTATTGAATAAATCCTGAAGAGAGTTAACATCTCCTATAACTCTAGCTAATATCTTACCTACAGGTCTATTATCAAAGAAGGAAAAGGACAGCTTTTGAATATGAGTATAAAGCTCATGTCTTATATTTAAAAGTATGTTATTCGTAACAGAAGCCATTTTTGTTGTTCTTAAATTCGAAGCAACCATAGCTAAAAAATTTAACACAATCATAAATGCTCCAATTATTAAAAGACCTTTCAAGTCATGGTTTTTAACATTTTTATCTATAGCCACTTTTAAAAGATAAGGATTCATAAGGTTAACAACCATTACAAATATTAAAAGCAGAAGTACAATAAATACTTTTAGTTTATAGGATTTTAGATATCTAAGTAATCTTCTAATTACTTCAGTATTAGATAGCATTTTTAAATCCTCGTCCTGTTTAACCGTATTTCTAGCCATTGAATGCCACCTCCTCACTTGAATTTAAGTTATGAAAATCTTTAAATTGTTCGGAGTATATTTCGTAATATCTTCCTTTTTTCTGTAAAAGCTCCTGGTGAGTTCCGCTTTCTACAATATTACCATTTTCAACATAAAGTATTATATCAGCATTTTTAACTGCTGAGATTCTGTGTGCTATTATAAAGGTTGTAGCTTTTTTATGCTTTTCATTTAAATTTTTAAGAAGTTTATATTCAGTTTCCATATCTAGTGCAGAGGTAGCGTCGTCGAGTATTAAAATGCTTGACTCCCTTATAAGTGCTCTGGCAATAGAAAGTCTCTGCTTTTGGCCACCTGAAAGACCAATGCCTCTTTCACCAATTACTGTTTCGTATTTTTCATCCAGTTCTTCAATAAATCTATCTGCACAAGCTAATTTGCAAGCTTCCTTTATTTGGTCTAAAGTAGAGTCTTCTTTACCAAAGCGTATATTCTCTTCAATACTAGCTGAGAATAGAAAAGTATCCTGAGGAACCACAGACATTTTACTTCTTAAATCCTTAAGTTTTATGTCTTTAACATTATGACCGTCTACATACACTACTCCACTTGTTACATCATAGTATCGTCCAATAAGATTTATAATAGAAGATTTACCTGAACCTGTAGTCCCCATTACGGCAACGGTACTTCCGGCCTTTACCTTTATATTTATATTGTTTAATACATATTTATCCTTATATTTAAAGGATACATTCTTAAATTCTATATCTCCTTTTATTTCAGGAAGTCTAAGGGAGATTTCATTATCTTTAATTTCAGGTTCAATATTCATGATATTCATTATCTTTTCAGCAGAGGCTTTGGCCTGTGCTATTATATTTGTAAGCCAGCCAAGCATTCTCATAGGCCAGATTAGCATCCATATATATCCGCTAAAAGCCACTAGGGTACCTATAGACATAGTATCCTGCATTACAAATACTCCACCTAATACCACTAAGAATACCATAGAGATATTAGTTAAAAATTCAATAGGAGGAAAATAGGTGGCCATGATTTTATTTTGTTCCATACTAAGGTTAAAGTTTTCCTGATTTAGTTTTAAAAATTTTAGTATTTCATATTTTTCTCTTGCAAAGGCCTTAACTAACCTAACTCCAGCAATATTTTCTTGAGCAGCGGTGTTTAGTAATACACCTTGATCGCTTAGCTTACCGTAGGATTCTCCTATTTTCTTTTCAAACTTAAGAGCTAGATAGGCTATAGGAGGCATAACTACAAGACATACAAGGGTAAGCTTCCAATCTAAAAAGAATAATATTACAGAAGCAGTTATGAAATAAATCATATTTTCAATAAATAATCTTACTCCAAAAGATATACTTCTCCAAACATTATCCACATCTTCACCTATTCTTGACATAAGTTCTCCAGTATTCATGTTGTCAAAATAACTAAAGGGCAGGCTTTGAATATGGTCGAATAAATCCTTTTTTATATCTATACTAATTTTTACTGATAGTACGTCAAAGAGATACTCTTTTGCATAACCCAGTAGAGCTCTACCAACTGTAATTCCAATAAAGCCCCAAAGTATAGGCCATAGTAATTCCTGCTCTCCGCCTATAAACACTTTATCGGTTATTGCTTTTTGTAGGTATGGATTGAACATATCAAGTAGTATAGCAAGGGTCATTGCTATAGAAGGAATTGTAACCAACCATTTATGGTTCCAGACGTATTTAAAAATTTTTTTCATTATATGGTCCCCCTTTCCCAGGAATTGATTTTTTACAATGAAAAAATCATGGGTATACCATGATTCAAAAATCATAAACTAATGATGAAAAATTTCCCTTATTATTTATATGCAAAAGGTCGCGGTTTTTAACTCAATTTAAGAGTACAGTCTTTTATAACTGTTGTCAATAAGTTTTATTTTATTAGATAAGGAAGAAAATTACCTTATTTAAGTTATACATAGTGATTTGTACATACTGTTTTCTAAATAGTCAAAAAATTATTTGACAATAAATGAATGATCGTTTATTATATATATAACAGGGGTGAATAAATGAGAAAAAGAGATGATGAAAAACAGAAAAATATAAAAGAAGCGGTAATTAAATTGATATTAGAACAAGGTTTTCATGGTGCATCTATTTCCAAGATAGCTAAGGAAGCAGGGGTTTCTCCAGCTACAGTCTATATATATTATGAAAATAAAGAGATTATGTTACATGAAATTTATCGTGAATACTCTGAAGAAATCTTTAATCATTTACTCAGCAAGGTTCGTCAAAAGATGAATGGAAAAGAGCTTATAGAAATATTTGTTCGAAGTTATTATACCTACATACAAGAGCATGAAGAAATATTTAGATTTGTAGATCAGTTTTCTAGTTGTCCAGCTTTAGCCAATGGCTGTGGAGAGAATGAAGGTATTAAGGATTTAAATAGGTTGTTAGATGAAATGAAAAAAAATAATATTATCAAAGATTTTAACAACCATAACCTAATTGCTATAATTTTTTCTCCAATAAAATCTATAGCTGTTAACCATTGTATAAGAGAAGAAGAAAAATCAAAATTGCTTAAAGAAATAATTAGGATTATGCAGGATGCATTACTTTTATAATTATTCGTAAGGTGAAACTTGAATAAGCTGGGGTATTAGTGGACGTTGGCTATAGGATAAAAGCGAGACTCCCTTTTGTGAAACAGAGCATCACAAAAGGATCTCGCTGTAACTTGAAATATAATTAAATGAACATTCATTTAAAATATCGATAAAGGAAGGATAAATATTATGATAAATATTGAAAATAAAAATAAAGAAGGAATGGTAGTTCCTGTTTCAGAAGTTGTTTTATTTCCTAATATGGAATATACTCTTAAGTTTAATCGCTTTAGCGAAGAAGAGCTAAATTATTTAGCACAGGAAGATAAGGTGAATATTGCTTTACCTTTAAAGAAAAACTTTAATCAAGAAGAATTAAAGGAAGAAGATTTTCATAAAATAGGAGTGCTATTTCAGGTAAATCATATAGAAAAAATAAAAACAGGGTACCAAATTAAAATCAAAGCACTAGATCGCATTGAAGTTAAAGAACTTACAATTAAAAATAACTTTATTCATGGTAAATATGAAATAGCTTCAGATATTATTGATTTAGATGAAAATAATATAGAAAAAATTCTTGGATACATGAAAAGAATTACCCATGAGATCAGTGAAAATTTCACAGGATCACAACCTTTTATAAAGTCAGTTGATGAAATAAAGGACCTAAATAAACTAATGGGATATCTTTCTCAATTTTTGCCGATTTCTAGTGATAAAAAGTATGAATTAATTAGTATTCAATCCTTGAAGGAAAGAAGCTCAAAGTTTTTAGACTACCTTTTAAAACAAAATGAATCTCTTAAGTTCCAAGTTGAGCTGGTAGAAAAGTTTTCAGAAAAAGCTAATAAAAGTTATAGAGAATCTGTATTAAGAGAACAATTAAAAGTTATTCAACAGGAATTGAATGAAGGTAAAGACAATGGTTCAACAAAGGGGAAAGACTATCTTAAAAAAATTGAAGAGGCTCACATGCCAGAGGATATTAAAAATATTGCTTTAGAGGAATTAAATAAATTAGAAAGCCAAAATCCTAGCAGTTCTGACTATAATATTATACGAAACTATCTGGATTTATTAGTACAACTTCCTTGGAAAAAGGCAGAGGTAAAAGATATTGATTTAGCAGAAGCAAGACGTATTTTAGAGAATGAACACTATGGTCTTGAAAAGGTGAAGGAGAGAATATTACAACACTTAGCTGTTATGAAACTTAAAAAAGATAAAAAAGGTTCTATTTTATTACTTGTTGGTCCTCCAGGAACAGGGAAAACAAGCCTCGGAAAAAGTATTGCAGAAGCTCTTCAGAGAAAATATATTCGTTTGAGTTTGGGTGGTATCAAGGATGAAGCAGAAATTAGAGGGCACCGCAGAACTTATGTAGGAGCTATGCCAGGTAGAATCATCCAAAGCATCAAGAAGGCAGGAGAAAAAAATCCAGTTATGATTTTAGATGAAGTGGATAAAATGATGAGTGGCTATAATGGTGATCCAGCTAGTGCCTTATTAGAAGTTCTTGATCCAGAACAAAACCATAGCTTCGCAGATCATTATTTAGATGTTCCTTATGATTTATCAGAAGTATTCTTTATTGCTACAGCTAATTCTCTTCATAGTATACCTGGTCCTCTTTTAGATAGAATGGAAGTTATTCAAATATCTAGTTATACAGCTAATGAAAAATTTCATATTGGAAAAAATCATTTAATACCTTCTATTCTTGAAGAACATGGACTTACAGCGGAACAGTTAGAGATAGAAGATGAAGCGTTAAAGAAAATAATTAGTGAATATACTTTAGAAGCTGGTGTTAGAGGACTTAAAAAGAAATTAGCTGCGGTTGCAAGGGTAACAACAGAGAAAATTGTATCTAATAAAGTAGACATACCTTTTAGAGTTACAGTTGATCAATTAGAGGATTTACTTGGTAGACAAGTTTCAAGACACAATAAGGCTCAAAAGGATAATCCACCAGGAGTTGTAACAGGACTTGCTTGGACAGCTGTTGGAGGAGAAATACTGTTTATTGAAGCTACAGATATGTCAGGAAATGGACAAGTTATTTTAACTGGTAAGCTAGGAGAGGTAATGAAAGAATCAGCTAGAATTTCATTAAGTCTATTAAAGTCAAGATTGCCAGTGAACAGCTTTAACTTTAAAGAAAAAGACCTGCATATTCACGTGCCTTCTGGCGCAGTTCCAAAGGACGGTCCATCCGCTGGTATTGCCTTATTTACTGCACTTGCTTCACTTGCAACAGGCATGAAGGTGGATTCGAAACTTGCGATGACTGGAGAAATAACTTTAAGAGGAGCTGTATTAGCCATTGGTGGATTGAAAGAAAAGTTATTAGCTGCTGAAAGAGCTGGAATAAAAAAAGTATTAATTCCAAAAGACAATGTAATAGATCTTAAAGATGTACCTGAAGAAGTAAAAAATCAATTAAACATTATACCGGTTGAAACAATTGAGGATGTTCTTAAAGAAACTTTAGGAATATCTCTACCTAGACTAGAGCAGGTAGTAAATCCAAAGATATTAATTGAAGAATCCTTTAATTCAAATCAAATATAAGACAAAGGTGGCAGGGGAATGTTTCCCTTACCACCTTTATTTATTTAAAAGGAATTGGATTGGGACAATATAAAGCAGGTTATATACGCATTTATATTGTTTTCCTTAAACAGCATAAAATGAAAGGTTACTTGATGGAACAGAAAGCAATGCATAATTGAATAGCATAAGAAAGAGCCGGTTGTGGTGGTAATAAGTCACCTTCACCGGCTTTAGTATTTTAAAAGAAAATATATGTTAAACGTATAACAAATCTATTTTATTTAGAGTAAATTTCATTTATTAACATTAGGTAGTAAATATACATGTTAAGTATAAATAACGAAAAATTAACAAATTTTTGATTAAAATACCTATAAAGTATTATATTATGTATTTTGAGAAGAAAGTATATAGATCTTATTCAAAATTAGTCAAAATATTCATTTTAAAATATATAGTTTACAAAAAAAGTATTTATTAGATTGTATTACACACTTATGCAAATACACATAATTATATTGTTTTTCTATATATTCAATTTTAGTATCATCAATATTATCTTATGACATTATTAAAACTGCGTATATAGATTGACATATATATATATTGGTAGTGTCAAAAAAATACAAAAAATATTCTGATTAATCATCATCTTAAAGAATTATAAATCGAATCTTAAATTGCTGTAAAGGTTGAAATGAACAGCCTTTCAGCCAATTTTAGATTCGATTTTAGAGGTCATTAGGAGGATGAAAGTATAAATCTAACACTAATTTAAGTGGTGTTATGGGGGGAGGTACATATTTACATAAATAAATATTTATAATACTAATGTTAGAATGATTTTTATAGTATTATTTTTGACAATACCTACAAATTTAAGGGGGATGGTATGTTGAAAAATATTAAAAAATCAAAAAAATTCATGTCATTAGCTTTAGCATCAGCAATGACTTTAAGTTTAATTGGTCCTGTATCAGTTAAAGCTGAAACAAACTCAACAACAGGACAAGCTATATCAGTTGAAGCTGGAACAGATTCAACAACAGGACAAGCTATTAATTTAACTGGAGACACTAACGCCGTAGTTTCAAATTCTGATGAATATAAAACTATAGACATAGTTTCTTTTAATGATTTTCACGGTAATTTAGCAGAAGATCCTGGTTCAACAGGTAAAAATCCAGGTATGGCAAAATTAGTTGCAGCTATAAATGAGCACAAAGAAGCAAATCCTAATACGGTAGTAGTTTCTGCTGGAGATAACTATCAAGGAAGTGCAATGTCAAACTTAACTTATGGAGCACCTGTTTCAGCAATGATGAAACAGCTTGGTGTTGTGGCATCATCCGTAGGAAACCACGAATTTGACTGGGGTGTGGACAGAATTAATCAGTGGACAAAGGATGGTAATTTTGATTACTTAGCTTCAAACATATATGATAAGACTACAGGAGAACCTGTAACCTGGGCAAAGCCTTATAAAATGGTTACAGTAGATGGTTTAAAAATAGGCTTTGTAGGACTTACTACTCCGGAAACTGCTTATAAAACTAAACCAGATAACGTAGCTACATTGGAATTTAGAGATCCTGCTGCTTCAGCCGAGGTTTGGGCAGATAAGCTTAAATCAGGTAAGCTTCCAGAAGGAAAAGCAGACGTAGTTATAGCTCTTACGCATATGGGTACTGCACAGGATAGTAATGGAAATATAACTGGAGAAGTAGTTGATTCAGGATTGTGTAATGTTGATAGTATAGATGCAGTAATATCTGCACACACTCATAATACAGTTTCCGGAACTGTAAACAATAAACCGGTTGTACAAGCGTGGTATGCAGGTAGAGCTTTAGGATATCTTTCTATTACTGTAGATAAGACTACAGGAATAGTTCAAAGTATAGTTCCAAATGTTGATAATATATCTAAGAGAAAATCCCAATTAGTTCCTGATAGTATCGCTGAAGAGACTTATAATGATTTTAACACTGAGGTTAAACCGATACTTGATGATGTTAAAGGCTTTACAGATACAGATTTAACTCATGACAGATTTTCAGAAGGCACATCATTACTTGGACAATGGACTACAGATGTTATGAGAAAAGCAGTGGGAGTTCAAATTGGAATAACAAACGGTGGAGGATTAAGAGTTCCTATACCAGCTGGATCTATTACTATGGGAACTCTTTATACAGTTATGCCTTTTGATAATACACTTGTAAAAATGGATCTTAAAGGTTCCGACCTTAAGAGAGTAATTGAAAATGGTATAGCAAACGGTAGTGTTGGCTGGGTTCAGGTTTCAGGTGTTAAAGTTTATTATGACAAGTCAGCACCTAAGGGAAATAGAATTACAGCTATGTTCCTTGAAGATGGTACGCCTATTGATATGAATAAGAGTTACTCAGTAGTAACAAATGACTTTATGTATACGGGTGGAGATAAATATGATTTTACTGGAGCAACAAATGTGCTTGATACTGGAATTCCAATAAGAGATAGTCTGGCAAGTGCTCTTGAAGCAATGGATGGAAAACATTTATCAGTAAAGGATGCAATGCCTCTTGTAAATGGACCAGCTCCTGTAACAACACTTCCAAAAACAGGTTCAGTTGTGAGTACAAGTGTTCTTATAGAAATTGGAGCAGCAGCTATAATGTTAGGCTTTATACTGTTTATTGCTGGTAGAAAGAAAAAAGAAGAACAGGATGCCGCTTAAGCTTCTAAAATAATATTTATAAATGTTAAGTAAAGCTCGTGAATATTCTTCACGAGCTTTTTAAAGAAAACATATGTTTTAAGGAATACATAAAAAGAGGTGAAGCCATGAAAAAATATACTTTTTTGTCGTGCATTACAGTAATAATTATATTGTTCTTGTCCTTTGGAAAAGTTTTTGCAAATACACAAATAGAAGGTTCAAAATCAGTGCCTGATATAACTGTAAAAGCTCGGGTTTTAAAAATAACCTATGATGATACTAATGAGCCTTTAAAGAAAGATAAAAGCAATATTTCTCACAGGCAGGAGTTTAGACTTGTAATTGAAGAAGGAAAACATAAGGGAGAAAAGTATACGTTAAAAAATATTGTTGAAGCTGTAGATGTTTATAATATAAAGGTTAAAGAAAATCAATACATACTTGTGAATATAACGGAAGATAATAACGGCAAGATAACTGGTATGCACCTTTTTGATCTATACAGGGAAGGGACGATTTATAAACTTTTAGCTATATTTTTTATTGCTATCATTTTAATTGGGGGCTTAAAAGGGCTTAAATCTGTGTTAACTTTAGTACTTACGGGAATAATAGTTATAAAGGTGCTTTTACCTTTAATTTTAAAAGGATATAATCCTATTCTTATAACTATTATATGTTCTATTGTAATTGTGTGTATTTCTATGATAGGACTCAATGGAATAAATAAGAAAACTTTTTCTTCAATTATAGGAACTATTTTAGGTGTGTTTTCAGCAGGTGTAATTGCTTTAATAGCAGGAAATTACGCTAATGTAACAGGTCTTGCGAATGATGATGCACAAATGTTAGCATACCTTCCGCAAAGTGTACATTTAGATTTTAAAGGGATACTGTTTGCGGGTATTATAATAGGTGCACTTGGAGCAGTTATGGACGTAAGTATTTCTATTGCTTCATCTATGAAGGAAATTATGGAAATAAAGCCAAATATAACTATAAATGAATATATTAAATCTGGTATGAATATAGGAAAAGACATTATGGGAACAATGGCAAATACTCTTATTTTAGCTTATGCTGGTGGTACAATACAGCTTATGCTCTTATTTATGGCAGCTAATACTTCTTTAAAGCAAATACTTAATTTAGACGTAATTGTCTCTGAAATAATAAAAGCTTTGGCAGGAAGTATAGGTCTAGTTTTTACAATACCATTAACCGTAATGGTATGTGCATTTCTAAACTTACGAAAAGAATGGACAGAGAATAATCTAAAGGTAGGTAAATAATATGAAGACCCTTTTATTTTCTATGTGGACAAATAAAAGGGTCATTAATTTTTAATTCTAATGAGATGATTTTAGTAAAAATAGTTTACTTTTATAATAAACGCTGAATGCAATTACCTTATAAATTTCGTAATATAAAGTAAAGAAGTATATTTTGATACATAAACAAATAAAAGGGTGTATTAATCTTTGATTCTATTGTTTTTTAGTAATGTTTTGTTGTTGAGTCTGACCTATATTTTGTCCTGCAGTTTGCCCTATATTTTGCTGTTGATTACCTTGAGTAAAACTTGTTAGCACTTCAGGTAATTTATTAATTACTTGGTCTATATTGCTTTTTTCATTTACAGGAAGCATAGAAACTGAATCTTTATTTATAACAACAACAGCATCAGTGGTTATTCTGGCACCTAGTCCTATATTACCTGAGGAATTTGTATCACCATTTCCGCTTTTATTTTTCATAGGATTTGCTCCACTACCGTAACCTAATGTAACTGAAACTATAGGTATAAAAGTTTTATCTTCAAAAGACACGGGTTTTCCCATAGTGCTTTCTGTTTTAGTAAAATCTTGCAACTCTGAAAATAGTGTATTGATATTTTGTGAAAAAGATGCATTCTGATCCATTAAGGTATCCTCCTTTATCTATTCCCATATAGGGTTTCTTTGGAAAAACTTCTTACATAATATTGTATATATTTTATAAGCATTGAAGCTAGGTTAACATTAACTTGTGCATTAATATTAAAGTAAGTGTCATCAATATCAAAATGCGGATCATTATATACTGAGTCTAAGTCCATATACTCTGAAACTAAATTTATTACTCCGCAGATGATACCCGTAAGTGATGGATCCCTAAATCCATAGGAGGTCTGTAGGTTAACATAAGTAGGTTTTAACTGTCTTATAAAATTAATTTTATTACTATTATTACCTTGAAGCTTAATGTTTCTTCTTAATATATGCTTATGAAAAACATATACTGTTAGAATTATTTTTTCATTTTCATTTTCTATGATTGCCTTAAAAAAAGGAGACAACCATGAAAACATCAAGTTAAAATTGAGAAGTTTTTTCGAGTTTAATTTAAACATAACTTTAAGGGGAAAAATAATGAACAATATTATTATAGATAATATTATCGATAATAAAATTAATAACAGATACATAGCATCCATCTCCAATTTGCTTACATAAAGCATATAGATTTTTGTTGGTATCTACACAATATAGTCTGCTTATAATTGAATAAAATATATGCTAAAGATAATGTACATAAACTTACTAAATTCTAATTATGCAAATTTTTTGAAATTTATATATACTTCAGTGTATTTATTGAAAATAACACAGCAGTATCAAATATTCCTATGTTCAATTCAGTAAATCAAGGTTCATTATTAAACTTATATCGCTAAAAGTTTAATAATTTAACCTGACTTTCTCTATAAATACCCTGAGAGGCTATGTGAAAATTAAGATATTTAAATAAAACCTAGTAGAAATTTTTGGGAGTAAACTTCAACTTTTTTTATTAGGTTTTATTTGAATATAATAAATATCCTCAGTAATAAAGAAAGCTTTAGGTTTTATAAGGGCTTTTACTTTGAAAAATAAGCTACAAGAATAATTGAAAGTTAGTTAACAATTTATATATTATGTTAATTAAATTTTAAAGTAAACTATATAGTAAAAAATTAAAATAATAAAAAGAAAAATAATTAACATGCTAAAAATTGTTATAGTATAAGTAATGTTATATAATATTCATACAAGTTCATAATGTTAGACATAATTATCATAATATGCATAAATAGAATTTTATATATGATAGGTGGCTGAAGGTTATATGAAGAGATTAAAAATAACCACATTAATATTAATAGTAATAATTTTAGTTATTTCATTAGCAGTGTATATAAAGGGAGCTGCATCAAAACCTGGTAATTCTAAAAAAATTGAAGTTAGTGTAAATGCTGTAAATACAAAATTACCTGAGGATGACAGTCTTACTTTTGCGGTTTTAGGAGATGTTCATGGAAATGCTGACAAACTACAAAATGCTATTAATGATTTACATGAAATAAACGGCAATATGGATGCCATGATATTAAATGGTGATAATGTAGATCAAGGTTTAAAAAGTCAGTATGATGCAATAAAAAATACCTTGAATAAAAACAGTGAGCTATTGCCTAAAACTGTAATTAAAAACATTGGCAATCATGATTATTTTGATTATGCAAGAGGTACAAATAAGCCTGAAGATGTTCAAAACTTTATAAATATGTACCTAGATTTTTCAGGGGAAAAGTCAGTGTATCATGATACTTGGATTAAAGGCTATCACTTTATATCCTTAGGATCAGAATCTGGAAACACAAAGGAATTAGGTTCGGTAAATGCTTTTTTATCTGAAAAACAATTAGATTGGTTAAAGGAGAGGTTGGCTGAAAAGCATGAAAAGGATAAACCTATTTTTGTATTCTTACATCAACATTTAAGCACAAGTATAAAAGGTTGGATTGGAGTAGAGCAAAGAAGGGAACTTAATAAAATCCTATCTTCATATCCTGAGGTTATTTTGTTTACATCTCATACTCATGTTTTATTAAGTGTAGATAATGTAAAACTAAACCAGCCTTATACTACAGCTCACACTGGAGCAGTAAGTTATGCTATATTACCTGAGGGATATAGCATAAAGAGGCTTTATGATGAAAGTCAAGGTTTGTATGTGGAAGTACACAGAAACAAAACCTTTATTAAGGGTAGAGATTTTATTAAAAAATCATGGATATTTTCAAAAGAGATTTCTAATAAAAGCCAATAACTTTCTAATAAAACTACTGTCTTTAGTCATAAAAGACAGTAGTTTTTGTATGGGAAAAATTAAAACATGCATACTGTAATAAAGCCTGTAGTACATAAATTTTATCCTACAGGCTTTAGATTATTTAATAGGTAAGCTTAAATTTTTCATTTCTTTAACAACATTTATTAAATCATTAGTATCAATATATTTTAATTCAACAGTATCTCCTTCCTTTGTAAACACAGCATAAGGCATTATATCAGTATTTATAGAAAATATCTTATTGCTGCCTTCTATTAATAGCTTTTGAACGCCTCCATCAGATGTTTGGATATTTATAACTCTAATAACTTTTCCACTTACATTTTTTAAGAAGTTTTTATTTGTAGGAGTAATATTTCCTTGGTCACCGGTGGCAAGTAGAATTCTATATTTTTCAAAAGCTTCTTGTTTAGTTTGAGCATGAGCAATTTTGCTTGTTTCAGCATTTACTAGAGCTATTTCTCTAAAAACACCGGTACTATCTATCACGGGAATAATCCAAGTATTAGTACCATAAATTGAACATAGTATAGGTTGATCGCCTTTCCATTGGTCCTTTTGAAAAGTTTTTTCTACCACTAAAAGAGCAGCTTTTCCGTTTATTCCCTTAATAGAAGGATAATATAAAAATTCACCTGTTCTACCACTCATCATACTAAAGCCTACCATGGTAGTTGATTTTTCATCTAAATTAGTATGATCTGTTGCATAGTAAAAATCATTATTATTTGTAAATACTCCAGCAACTTCTTTACTTCCATTCCATTGAGTTGGTATATGAACACCCTGTTTTGTAAAGATATAATTCATTAATCCTAAGGAGTATTTTCCATACCATGTATTATAATCTAGAGCTATGTCCTCAGGTACAACTTGGTCAACGAATTTTGGAACATTTTCTTTAGAATACTTTTGCATTGCACCAGTGGCAGCATCAAAAAGTATTACTCCGTCTACGACTCTTGCGTTTCTGAAATTAGAATAATGTCCATAGCTTACTGCATAATAAGCTTTTCCATTGTCGTCTGGTTCTAAGCTTGTACCCATAATAAGTATATTAGGATACTTACTTCTTACCATTCTTTGAAGATTGTTTCCAAACCAAGCAGAAGGAGTATATTTAGCTTCTGTCTTAACAAGTTCTGCAGGTTTATCATATTCAGCTGAAATCTTAATATAATAGTTTACTGTACCAGCTTTCTTATAAGAAAAGAACCCATTAAATTCTATGGGAGCAATCCAACAAAGTTCCGAGCCTACCTTTTGAATATTATACTCACCAATTTCGTATAATGAATAATTTTCAACTTTCCCTAGAACTTTATCACCTTTATATTTAGCTGTTGAGTAAGGTATAACTGGTATATGCTCAATATTAGTATCTTCTATTTTGTTATCAACAGTTTTTGCATTAGCTAGTTTAGCTAAGTCTTTTTTTATTGATAATGGATAGATAAAGGTCATAACTAACCAAAACACTGCGGCAATAAAAACAACAAGAAAAAGTCCATCTGAATTTTTAAACTCAGACTTTGTGTTTCTATAGGTAAATATTGAACTAAGTATGTTACATACTACAAAAGGTGGTATAACCCATACAAAAAAGGCTTGCCAAGTCTTATCTATTAAAAATGTATAGTTTAGTATAACAGTGTAAATAATACCTATAATAAAGAAAAAGATTTGAGAATATAGTAATTTTTTCTCTTTAGTCCTAAAATAGCTAATTACAATCATAGGATTTAGGAAAAATAAAGCAATTAGCCAAAATATTGATGTCATAAGTTTTCCCCCTTTAATATATTTAGAACGAATTAATATTATAAATAAGATTATATAATATGGTATTAAATATCACAAACCTTGCTGTAATTCAAAGTAAGCTTAAAACTTAGGTATTACATAAATTTCTACAAATTTTTGATGATTATCTAATGTATGCATTTAATTTTAAGGTAACTTGAGTATCATACATAGGAGTTGATTTTATGTATAAAATTAAAACAATAAAATAAAAATACATGCAATTTTTATTATTAATTTTATTATTATTAATATTAATAAATCACAATAAGTTAATAGTAATTAACTAAATATGAAAATATAGTAATATTATGAAAAACACTAGCAAAGTAACAATAATCTTGCATAATTTAATAGGGGAAATAATACAATCTTAGTATATAAGTTTAAATGTAAAGGATTTAATCAATAACTATTATTTATAGGTTGATTTATAATAATGGAAATACATAATTTGTATATTAAAAAAAGTGAAGAAAGATATTTTAAATTAATAGTAAAAAATAAAAAGTAAAGGAAGAGGGTATTGCTATGAGAAAAATGATTGATAATAAGTTTGATTTTAAATACGATAGCTATGATGAATTAGTAAACGATATTCCTAACTTACACAAGGAAGGGTATGTAATAGAACATGGAGAACAACGTTGGGATGGAACTTGGTGTATTCAGGCCAAAAGTGTTAACGAATATATTGTTAAAAACGCATTAATTAATAAATTCTTTGCTATTTATGATAAGTTTGGATGTATTAAATACGAAGGCATTAATAATTCAAAGAAAATTGTGGATAATAATAAGAAAATAAATATTAAAGATTTAAGCAAAAATGAACGTATTAAATATTTATATGAATTGGAACACATGGTAGATGAGAGAGAGATGGAAACCATAAAAAGGTTAGATAGAAATGAATTAATTAATCTCATAGACTTAGCATTAGAAGCGGACTTAAAAGATAAATCATGGTTGAAAACGTTATCTCAATATTTTAAAGAAAAATTTTAGTATTTTAATAATAATTATTTTTAAGTCAAAGTCGTGCTTTAAATAGTCCTCTTATCTTTATTGTCTCTAGCTAAAATAAATTATATTATTTATTTAATTTTACACTAGAATTAGCTGATTGTACGCTTTGCCCTTTGAAAACTGCGTAAAGCAGATGGATAAGGGCAAATAACTTGCCCATAGAATCAAAATTTTCATTGATATTAGTTTATTCTAGTTACCTTTACATATAGTGATGATTTATTTTTACTAATAAATAGTACATACAATTAAATAACTTTAGTTATGCAAAATAAAAATCTAAATTGGTAATGCTGCCAAAAAATAAATATGGCATACTTTTACTTATCGTGTTATATAAAAGTTACCACGGAAGTATATATTATCCTAAATAGGTAATTTGCGTTTTAAAATTGCATAACTAAAGAAGGTTATTATATAGTTTTTATATAAAATAAGTTTAAATTTGAAATAGTATATTATTTTATAGATTAGAGAAAATCTAATTATGGAGTAATATGCTATTTTTTTGTTGTGTATTAACAATGTTAATAACCTATTTACAATATGAGTGTATTTAAATTGTGTAAAATAACATAAGTTGTTTTGCTTGTTTATGAGATATACTTATTTTTTATAATTAATTATGTAGAATACCTTTAGAAAAAAAGACGAATTTTTGCGTATAATAGTTGTTTGAATACAAATTTGTTTTAAAATTAAGTTATAATAGTAAAATAATAAAATATATTCATATAAATGAAATAATTGACAAATAATATACTAAATGTTATTATTTTAATATAATGTATATATATACTTTAATAGGAAGGACAAACCTTTTAAGTTAATTCTAGGTAAACTAAGTTTAGAAAAAGAAAAGGTTCAGAATGATAATAATAAAGAATAAACCTATTAAAGGAATATGCTTAGTAATTAAGAAAAACAAATAATTTATATGAAAAGGGGAAAATTAATATGAAAAAAGTACAAATTATTGAAAAAAGTTGTCACCGCGAAGGTCTAAAGGTTGAAAGAATGAGGGATTTCTTTAGGGCTAATAACTATGAACTTGTAAATGATGATACTGGACTCGATCCTACAAACAAATATGCCTTTCCTCTTGAAAATCTTGTAATCCATCCAGATGCAGATATTATTGTTCTTACAACTTGTGGATTTTCAAAGGCTATTGAAGACGGAGACTTTGAAGCACTGAAAATTATAAATGAAAACAAGAAACCATCAGCTCAAGTAATCGTAGGAGGATGTGTTAATGAAATTGCTAAGGAAAGACTTGCTAAGGAATTTCATGGACCTACATTTAATGCTAAATCATATCATAAATTAAATGATTTTATTGAGCATTCTGTAGACTTTAATGATATTCCAAAGGTTAACAGATTAAAAAATACAGATAATTTTTTTATAAAAATTCAAGATGGCTGTAATCATAGATGTAGTTATTGTGCTATATGGAAGGCGGCTGGAAAGAGTGTAAGTAAGCCAATTGATGCAGTAATTACTGAATTTAAGAACGGTTTAAAGAATGGATATAAGCATTTTTATTTTCTTGGAGAATGTTTAGGTTCCTATGGTTTGGATTTCGGTTCAAGTTTAGGAGAATTATTAAGACAATTTAGAACTATAGATGGGGATTATGATATTCTTATTGAGGATGTACATCCAGTATATTTTCTAAAATGTTTTGAAGATATAAAAGAACTTTGTAAAATGGGTAAAATTCGATCATTTCATACTCCTATCCAATCAGGAAGTAATAGAATCTTAAAGCTTATGAATAGACAATGCGATATGGAAAAGATTAAAAAATACCTTCTTGAATTAAGAGAAGCCTGTCCTGAAATGACCCTTTCTTCAGCAGTTATTGTTGGATTTCCTACTGAAACAAAAGAAGAGCTTGAAGAAACTATTAATTATTGTAAAGAAGCAACCTTCGATACTGTTGCATGTCATATGTTTTCTGCACGTCCTGGTGCCGTGGCTGCTGAGATGGATGGACAAATCTCAGAAGAAGAAAAAGCTGAAAGGTACCATATTTTCAAATCTAATTTCACTGGAAAAACAAGGGTTGATCCTAACCAGAGAAAATATGTTGGTGAATAATACTATTCAAAAAAATATATAAATATTATATTTTTTATTCGTTACATTGATTCTTAGAAAGCTATAATTAAAAATCAGAAGGGTAGTAAAGTATGGAAGATAAAAAAAATATATTTGGATTGCTTGGATTTATAATAAAACGCTTAGGTAAAATAGATGATACAAAAGCTGTTTGGAGTTTTCTTAAAAGTTCTACAATTTCATTGTCTTTTAAGGAAAAGATGGACATTATAAAAAAGATATATAGAATTTCTTATAAAGTTGATTGTCCGCATACTAATGAAGAGATTTTATCCTATATTAAAACAATAATCTTACTTCCAGAAGAAGTTAAAGGGTGCGTTATAGAGGCTGGCTGCTACAAAGGTGGCAGTACTTCAAAATTTAGTCTTGCTGCAAAGATTGCGGGAAAAGAATTTGTTGTTTTTGATTCATTTCAAGGAATTCCGGAACACTTTGAACCACATACAACTAATATTTACGGTAAGCCAGTTACTTTTTCAAAGGGTGAATATTGTGGAACTCTTGATGAAGTAAAAGCAAATATTGCAAAATATGGACATCCTGAAGTGTGTAAATTTGTGAAAGGTTGGTTTCAAGATACGTTACCTCATTTTAAAGAACCTATTGCTGCAATGTATATTGATGTTGATTTGGCAGCTTCGGTTAAATCATGTCTTAAATATCTTTATCCGTTACTTGCAGAAGGAGGAGTTCTATATTGTCAGGATGGGCACCTTCCTTTGGTAATTGAAGTTTTTGATGACGATTCTTTTTGGATCAATGAAGTTGGTTATCCTAAGCCATATATTGAAGGATTAGGGCACAAGAAACTGATAAAAATAGTAAAAAATACAAGTGCTCAGACAGCTATATAATTAAAAATCTATAAAGCCTAAAAGTTTTTGTAAATGCAATATTAAAATAGATAACAAAAAATTTAAATGGAGTTGGTGATATGAAGGTATTATTAATAACAGGTTCGGCAGGTTCTGTTCAAGGCTGGGGTGATTTGCAAACAACCCAAGAAATCTGTAATGCCATTAGGGAATCTGGAAAAGAAGCAGAAATACTATATGTAGACACTGTAGATGAGCTAATAAAAGGTTTAGACACATTATCTTATGATATTGTGTGGAGTTCTCTATATCATATATCAAAGAATAAGGATTATGTTGGGCTTCCATCAGACGAATTGTGGGTAGCAGATATACTTGATCAGCGAGGAATACCATATATAGGACCTAGTGCACAAACTATGAAGCAACTAATAGATAAGTCTGCAACAATAAACTTACTTAGAGAAGCAAATATTCCTATTCCTGAACAACATGTAATTCATATAGGTGAGAAGTTGTTTAAAAAGACATATCCATGGTTTGTAAAACCGCGTTTTGAATCCGAAAGCAATGGCATAAGTGAAAGAAGTGTTGCTCATTCCTATGAAGAATTGGAAAGTAGATTGCAATATATCCATAGTAATTTTCGGCAGTCGGCTCTTGTTGAAGAATATCTTCCTGGAAGGGAACTTACTGTAGCTGTTATTGGTAATGGAAATGGAAGAAAGATACTTCCTGTTTTAAATGTGATAGACAAAAGTGCTTATAAAAAATATCCTCTTGTTACTATTGAGTTAAAAATAAAAAATCTCATTTCTTTTGAGATACCAAAGGATAATTTTAATGAAGCTGTTGAATTGGCTAAGAAAGCTGCTGATGTTCTAAAATGTTATGATCATGTCCGTATTGATATGAGGGAAGATATAAATGGAAAACTTAAGGTCATTGAAGTTAATGGCATTCCAGGATTGAATCCCATAAAAAGTAGAAGTCTCCATATACATGCACTTTATAATGAACATTATTTAAAAGCAGATAATTTTAGGGTGCTTATAGAAACTATTGTGGATTCTGCCATTGGTAGACATAAGCTTGCAGTGAGAGTATAAACTGAATGGATGTATTTAATAAAAGTGTAATGGAAAAAGATAATGAATTGAATTTACAAGCAGGCACTGGTTATAATGATTTTATAGACACTAGCAAAGCAGAGGTTGTTATAGGTGGTTATCCACTAACATGGTGGATTAAGAATTATGGATTACCTCTACATATGAATTATGAGCCAATAATTAGAAAAAATATAGTAGCATTCAAAAATGTATTTTCTTCTTATTATCCTGAAGGGAAAATAAGATATGCAGCTAAAGCATATTGTCATCCTTCGGTTTTTAAGATAATTAAAGAAGAGGAGATTGGGGTGGATGTCTGTTCATATAATGAATTAAGAGCAGCTCTTGAATCAGGAATATTAACAAAGGAAATTAACCTTAATGGAAATTCTAAAGAAGATTTTCTCATTGAACAGGCTATAGATTTAGATATATTATTAACTGCTGATAGTATAGAGGAATTAGAGCTTATTTCTAAAATGGCTCTTAATATGGGGAAAAAAGCTTCTGTGTTAATACGGGTAAGTAGCTTTGATACCGATAGTGCAACTGATGAGTGCATATTAACATCAGGAGTATGGACAAAATTTGGAGTTAGTTCTGAGGTTGTAAAGAATTTAATTATGAATTTGGATATATATCCTGGTTTAACATTATGTGGATTCCATATGCATATTGGATCTCAAATAGCAAATAAGGAAATTTTCTTGTATGCCTTGGGTATACTTATTGAATTAGGGCATATGTTAAAAAACAATGGATATGAGTGTAAATTCCTTAATATTGGAGGTGGCTTTCCTTTATCCTATATGAGCGAAGTTAAGTGGAATGATATGTTAAATAGGGTAAAGGGAGGAATAGTAACCGCTAAAAACGGAGATTTTAGCAAGCTCTATGTGTGGAATAACGAGTCTACTGGATATACTACTGATTATAATGATATTGCTAATTTTAATGAATGGAAGGGAGAAATGTTTTATTCTCCTTATCCTAAAGAAAAAATGCTAGAAGCAATATTAAGAGGAATAGTTGTAGTTAATGGTAAGAAGATTAATACCGTAAAAGCATTGGAGGAATTGGGACGTCCCGAATTTCTCATAGAACCGGGCAGAAGCATTGTTGGAGATGCAGGAATAACCCTTGCCCGTGTAAATAATGTGAAAAAGATTGCCTTTGGACATAATCTACTTGTTTTGGAAATGGGGGTTGTGAATTATGCAGGATCTGTAATACATAAGCTTCTTAATCGCTGGGCCATTATTAATGATTATAATCAAGTAGAAGATAATCCCTTTGAAGCTTTTGTATGTGGGAATCTTTGCTATAATGGAGATATAATTGCAAAATATAAAATTCAACTTCAAAGGACTCCTAAAAGAGGAGATGTAATTGCAATTTATGATACTGGAGGAACAGAATCTCATTTTTTTGCATCAAATGCAAATTCATATCCTTGTCCAAGCCGCATACTAGTTGATGAAAATGGAATTATAACTGTAACAAAAAGGCGACAAACCTATGAGGATATTTTTAGCATATAGAAGGGAAGTTTAATATGAAGAGTTTACAATTCAAAAAAATTGATGCCTTCACAATGGAAGGTTCTTCAGGCAATCCAGCAGGTTGTATTTATCTTGAGAACAAAATAGAAGAAGAGGAAATGCAGAAAATAGCCCGAGAACTGAAGGGGGCAGTGAATGAGGTTGTATATTGTTTACCAATTACAAGTAATAATAAAACAATTTATTTATTACTTTATTATTCATCGGAATGTGAGGTGGAATTTTGTGGGCATGGTACAATTGCTTGTATGTATGACTTAATATTTAATACACCTGAACTTTTCAATGAGAAAGAAATAACCATACGTACCAATAAAGGTGATTTACAGGTATTTAATAATATTTCTTCAATGGATGCTGTATTTATTACAGCACCTTTGCCAGAATATAAAGGTACAACTTTGACAGCTAAAGAAATTAGCGAAAATTTAAATATTTCTGATACTTGTATTGATAGCAAGTATCCTATTGATCTTATTAATGCCGGTCTGAATACACTTATTGTTCCCATAAATTCGTTACAAAATGTAATATCTACATATCCTGATATAGATACATTAAAGAATTTTTGTATTGCAAATGGTATAGATATTATTACTATCTTTACTATGGATGTGTCTCATAATGCCAATAAACTTCGTACCAGAGTATTTGCTCCAAAGTATGGATATTTGGAAGACCCTGCAACAGGTTCTGGTAATTCCTCCATTGGATATTATCTTCTCAAAAATAAGTTATGGGAAGGTGATCCTATGTCAATAGAACAGGGGCCTTCTAGTGAAATTCCCAATATCGTAAAATTGGATACTATTATTAATGATGGAGTTAAACGAATACTCTTTGGAGGAAAAGCAACAGTAAGAATTGAGAGAGAATACTTATTACATTAAAGCACTTTTTTTATTAGAAAAAATGATGTTGAAGAGGAATGAATTTCTGTTTCTTAAAGAAAAAATTTCATCTATTTGTTATGCTATATAATGGAAAAAGTTCATCAACAGGTTAAAGATTTTTTAATTGTTGATGAACATTTTTACTTTGATAATAATTAATTGTAAAAAATTATAACTTATAAAAAAATAAATTCTTTATCATAGATTGGATATATTAATGAGGAGGAAAAGTTATGAATGAAAGAGCACAGATTAATAGTGCATTTAACACTATTGTGGATGCATACAGGCATTTTGCAGAAGTAAAATATAACAAAGTTGCTTATACCTATAAGGATTATAACAATAAAAATAACATTAAAGAAAGCAGCATTACATTTGGTGAGCTTGATAAAAGAGCTCGTTCCCTTGCAGCTTATCTGTTAGGTAGAAGGGCAGAAGGGAAAAGAGTTATTATATTGTTTACTTTTGGCCTTGAGTATATTGAAGCATACTTTGGATGTCTTTATGCAGGCGCAATTCCTGTTCCGGCTTATTCACCAGATGCTTCAAGTTTTTTTTCTCAAAGACTTCATTGGATGATTACGGATTCACAAGCTTCATTTGTTCTTACTACATCAGTGATTAAAGAAAGTATAGAATGTGAATTCATTGAATTAATTACTGATTATAATCTTTCCTGGATTACTTTAGATACCATTATTGATGATTTTTCCGATAAATGGAATATGCCCTTGATAAGGAAGGATTCTATGGCATTTTTACAATATACTTCAGGCTCAACTTCAACACCAAAGGGTGTTATTGTAACCCATAGCAATCTTCTTCATAATATTAGTTTAATTGGAAGCTGTTTTAAACCACTTCTTGAGAAAAAAACTGAAAATCTTAATGCAGTAATATGGCTTCCACCATTTCACGATATGGGACTTATTGGTGGAATTCTTGCGTTACCATATCATGGGGTTACTGTTCATCTTATGTCTCCATTTGCTTTTATGCAGCAACCTTACCGATGGTTAGAAGCAATAAGTAATTTTAGATCACAAATCAGTGCTGCACCTAATTTTGCATTTGATTATTGTATAAAGAATATTTCCGAAGAACAAAAGCAAAGACTTAATTTATCAAGCTGGAAGATTGTATTTAATGGTGCTGAAGTTATTAAACCAATAATTATGGAAGAATTTACAAAAGTATTTGAACCATTTGGCTTTAGAAAAGAGACGTTTTATCCTTGTTACGGTTTGGCAGAATCATCTCTTATTGTATCTGGCGGGTTAATGGAGGCAAAGCCAATTATAAAAGCCTTTGATAAATCTGCACTTGAAGAAAATATTGTGGTTGAATGTGACTATAATGAAAAAAATGCTAAAGCTCTTGTTGGATGTGGAACAAAACTTTCTGATGGAGAAATAATTATTGTAAATCCTCATACTACCTCATTATGTAAAAGTAACGAATTAGGTGAAATTTGGCTAAAAAGCCCTAGTATTTCAAAGGGATATTGGAATAACAGTAAGCTTACAGATGAGACTTTTAAGGCCACTATTACAGATACTCAGGACGGACCTTTCTTACGAACAGGAGATTTAGGTTTTATTTATGAAGAGGAACTTTTTATTACAGGAAGATTAAAGGATTTAATTATTATTAACGGAAGAGATATTAATCCTAATGATATTGAACACACTGTTGAAGTTATTCATCCTTTATTTTGCATGAACAATAATGCTGCTTTTTCAATAGAAATAGATGAAAAAGAAGTACTTACATTAGTACAGGAAGTTAGAAGTGAATTTAAAGGAATAGAGGAGGAAGAGGTGAAAAGTGAAGTAGCTAAAGTTATTAAGGAAATTTATGATATAGATATTTATGATATTATATTCATAAAAAGAGGTTCAATAAGAAAAACATCAAGTGGTAAAATTCAACGCAGGGCATGTAAAGAAGATTATCTTAAGAAGGTACTTGAAATTATATAGAGCTTATCAATAAACTAAGGGGGAAATTATGATTAAGAAAAAAATATATATAGCGGTGCCCATTGCTTGTATTTTGGCATTGCTTTTAATTATTTTTGGAAGAGTGTTTACATTAAAGTCAACTGAAGCTTATTCTCAAACTAATGTTAAAAATTATTCTATTGACAATAAAACAGTATTGGAGCATTTGTCAAAATCAATACAATATAAAACTATTTCCTATCAAGATAACAGTAAGGTAGATAAATTAGAATTTACTAAGTTCCATAAATTTCTTGAAGATTCATTTCCAAATATCCATAAAAATTTGCAAAGAGAAAAGGTTAATGAACTAAGTCTCCTATATAAATGGCAAGGAACTGAGAATAATTCAGATGCAATACTCTTAATGGCCCATATGGATGTGGTGCCAGCAAATGAACTCTCAGAAAAAAGTTGGAAATATCCACCTTTTTCTGGGAAGATTATTGATGGTTATGTATGGGGACGGGGTGCTCTTGATATGAAAAGTCAACTCATGGGGGAATTTGAAGCAATAGATGCGTTAATAAGAAAGGGATACAAACCTAAAAAAACAATATATATAGCATTTGGGCATGATGAGGAAGTAAGTGGAATAAATGGGAATTACAAGATTGCATCATACTTAGAGTCAAAAGGAGTTAAGTTATCTGCGGTTCTTGATGAGGGAGGCTTTGTTGTAAAAAATATGATCTCAGGAATAAATGATCCAGTTGCTTTGGTTGGAGTTGCAGAAAAGGGATATTTAACATTAGAACTTTCAGCAACAGATAATGGAGGGCATTCAGCTCTGCCTCCAAAGCATTCAGCTATAGGAAAATTAGCTAGTGCTATCAATGCACTTGAGGCAAATCAATTTGAAGCAAAAATAAGTGAAGTAACCCAAGAGTTTCTAAAGGCCATAGCACCTGAAATGCCATTTGCTCAGAAGTTGGCATTTGCAAATATGTGGTTATTTAAACCTTTAATACTAAATACATTAAATAAATCAGATAATTCTAATGCTTTAATAAGAACTACTATTGTATCTACAATGATTGATGGAGGAGTAAAGGAAAATACTCTTCCACAGCATGCTAAAGCTTTAGTTAATTTTAGAATTTTACAGGGAGAAAGTGTTGACAGTGTTATAGCTAAAGTGAAGAAAGTTATTAACAATGATCAAATTAGTATAAAAGCTATCAATAGTTCATGGAATCCTTCAATAGTATCAGCTAGTGACTCAGAAGAATTTAAAGACATCAGTGTAGCTGCTAAAGCTACTTTTTCTAATGTAGTAGTTGCACCATATCTTGTAGCAGGTAGTACAGATTCTAGATACTATCAAAATCTAACTAATAAAATATATAGATTTAGTCCTGTAGAAGTTAGTCAAGATGATTTAAAAACAATACATGGTGTAAATGAAAAAATTAATAATGAAAGTTATATTAAACTTATTAATTTTTATTGTAGATTCATAGAAGAATTACAAAAATAAGATATTAAGATAATTGTGCAATTTCTTTAATTGCTATAGCACTTATGTTTTCCATAGCTTTGATAGGAAACTTTACAGAGATTACTTAAACTCTTTACATTGTTTTTAATAACAAAAGTATGATAAATTTATAATAGAGAAATAATATAATATTATGAATTTTGATTTATATAAATTTTAAAGTAAATCAGCTATTTAATTTTCGTAAAAATCCTAAAAGCATGGATATTTTACTCGATTAAATAGCGATTTACTAAATAAAATTATATAGGAGTCTAAGCAGTGAAGAAGGGCGCAATAGAAAAAAACTTTAGAAAATTAATGATGAATTTTACAACTACTTAAATGATGTAAACTATGGAATGTCTAAACCACAATTTAATCATTTAACCACTATTGTAAATGGGTTAATAAATTTACCTGGCAATAAAACCTTATCTGAAATTGCAAAAAGTGTGCTGTCTTCAAAAGACAAAAGTTGTATTTATAAATATTTTAAAAGTAACTTATCTTTTGATAAATATAGAGTCCGCAGTAATTTATCTATAGAAAGATTAAAACAAAATATTGCGCTAGAAGATATTTTATTAGAACTAAAAATTGCTTAAAAGTTTTTCAAAAATACATCCTATAAAATTGGATAAGTGTTTTTATATACTTTGGAAAACATATCCTAGAAAGTATATATTATCCTAAATAGGTAATTTGGGTTTTAAAATTGCATAACTAAAGTTAAAGTAAGCTCATGAATGATGCTACATGGAAACAATTAAATTAGTTTAACAATTTATGATTGCTACTTCTCTAATTACTTTTTGGTGTGAATATGGCAGACACATTATCTATTAAAATTTCCTTATCTTTAACATTTTCATGCACATATTCAGCTTTTGCTGTAGATTTATTTTCATTATTTCCAACTTCCACTTCTCCTTTCCATAGAACTCTGTTGTCCCAGTAGATATTCCCCTCTACAATATAAACGTATTTTCCCGGTTTAACAGCTTTTGCCTTATCATCCTTGCAGTCCCATGTAATATTTATGGTTCCTGGTTTTTGTGTTGCACTGCTCACTGCATCTACCTGACTTTTTGTAGCATTTCTCCAGTTGGATTTTTTAATCCATTCAGAAAGAGCCTCTGATCTTTGAGCATATCCTCCACTTGCTGTAAATTTACTAGCATAGAGAGAGCGAACGTAATTACCCTCTGTATCTTCTATCCACACAGCTACTTGATTGCTTGCTAATTTAGGTATGTGACTTAGATTGTACTGGATTTTTACAGATCCTAAACCTTGTTCGGATGAATTTTTACTATATGTGGAAGTTTCACGGGTTTTAAAATTATTATTGGGCAAATCGGCATTATAAGAAAGATTATTAGTTTTTTTTATGGTACATCCACTTAAGAATACTAACATTCCTATAAATAAAACAACACTTTTAAACTTCATTTTTTTCATGCTAACACTTCCTCTTATAATTAGTTTAGTAGTCGATTTAAAGATCCTGAAGTTACCGCTTTTCAAAGGGTTGCAAGATGCTCTTACTACATAGATAAAGCTCCATATGGCCTATATGAATTTTATTTTTTTGAAGAAAAGGTATGTTTATGCAAATAATACAGAAAACCTTATATTTTATTATAAATTTACTATCTTGATAAGTCAATTTTGATCTGGGAATTATTGGTAGGTGTTAGAGTGTTTGTTATTTGTGGTTTTGCTTCATTGTTAACCACACTATTTTTAACTAATAAAGTACATTTTGTGGTTTTTTTTATAATTCTATTAATTATGGTTATAGCACCTATTGTCATGAGTTATGTGTATTATAAGCAAACTTTCAAGGAGTAGTTATAGCGCTATAAAATCAAAATAGTTTAGGGTAGTGGTGGCAGTAGCTTTTCTTCGGGAGACGGGGGAGGCTATGCCGGCGGCAGAGGTGCAGGAGGATTTTAGTCGAATAGTATTTCATATTGATGCCTTATCGGAGTGAAAAACATCCCGCTAAGGCTTTTGTTATCTATAACTTTAAAGAGTTACATTGAAAAAACTTAAATCTCAATTCCTTACTTTGAACATATTCTGATACTAATTCAATAATTCCTTCAACGACGTTAACTATATTTTCTTTAGATAAAGTTAACAGCAAGTTGTTGTTAGTTTTGTAATTATAGTGGGAGAAAAAATAATACTATTTAAAAAACGTGCTTTTGATAAATCCTTGATTCACATATTATAGATAAGTATAATACATTTATAACAACTCATAATAGAAAATATGAATTCTGAAATATGGTATATGGTGTTTCTAAAAAAATTATTTTTTATTTGAAGTGATGCTTATTTTACAGTAGTGACAAATAAAAACTATTATTGATAACAGGAAGGATGAATTAGTATGTATAGGGTAGATTTAAACTGTGATTTGGGAGAAAGTTTTGGTAGTTATAAAATAGGTGTAGACGAAAAAATACTACCATTTATTACTTCCGCTAATATTGCATGTGGATTTCATGCAGGAGATCCAGGGGTTATGCATAAAACCGTAAGGCTTGCTCTTGAAAATGGAGTTTCAATAGGAGCACATCCGGGCCTTCCTGATTTAGTGGGATTCGGAAGAAGGAATATGAGTATTTCTCCAGAGGAAGCTTATGATATGGTAGTTTATCAAATTGGTGCTTTAAATGGGTTTGTAAAAGCTGAAGGTGGAAGAATGCAGCATGTTAAACCCCACGGATCATTGTATAATATGGCGGCAAAAGATCAGATATTAGCTGAGGCAATAGCTAAGGCTATTTATAAAATAGATTCACAACTAATATTATTTGGTCTCTCAGGAAGTGAACTTATAAAAGCCGGGGAAAAGATAGGACTTCGTACTGCTAGCGAAGTTTTTGCAGATAGAACTTATCAGCAGGATGGCTCACTAACCCCTAGGGCTAACAATGATGCTATTATCACAAATAGTGACCATGCTATTAAGCAAGTAATAAAAATGGTTAGAGAAGGAACCGTATTATGTCTGCAAGGTTTTCATATTCCAATAAAGGCAGATACAATTTGCATACATGGTGATGGTTTACATGCGTTAACCTTTGCCGAAGAAATTAATAAGCAGCTGGAAGCTATTAAAATTGATATTAAAAATTTTATGAATAACTAGCAAGGTACATTTCATTATCATTATACATAAGGTTATTATAGAGGTACAGGAGTGAAAAAAGGTGAGTGAAACTATTATTAATAATGAATTTAACCTTCAGATGTTTCCACTTGGTGAATCGGCAATTGTGGTGGAATTTGGGAAGAAGATTCATCCAGAGATACACAAAAAGGTAAAAGTATTAACGGATTATCTTCATGCAAATCCATTTCCGGGAATGATTGAAGCTGTATCGGCATTTTCAAGTGTTACAGTGTTTTATGATGTTATAAAAGTTAAAGGTTTGCAAGCTAATTATATAGAAAAACATGAACTCTCTTATAAAATAGTTGTATCCCTGCTTCAGCAAGTTTTATCAAAGTTGGATCAGTCCCTTTATAATGAAAGGAGAGCTGTAGAAATCCCTGTATGTTATGGTGGGGAGTTGGGACCGGATTTAGAATATGTGGCGGAATATAACAAGCTTACTGTGGATGAGGTAGTGAAAATTCACTCAAGTAGGGAATACCTTGTTTATATGATAGGTTTTGCTCCTGGTTTCCCATATTTAGGTGGAATGTCTGAACAAATCTCCACTCCTAGGCGTCAGTGTCCACGTATGTTGATTCCAAAAGGAGCAGTAGGAATTGCAGGAATGCAAACAGGTGTTTATCCCATCAGCACTCCAGGAGGGTGGCAGTTGATTGGTAGTACTCCATTAGAATTGTTCCGTGCCAATGAATACCCTCCAAGTCTTCTTCAAGCAGGTGATATTGTAAGGTTTCGCCCAATTTCACATGAAGAATATAAGGAGGAGTATCTGTGAGTATAAAGGTTCTTAATCCTGGACTTCTTACAACTATTCAAGATTTAGGGCGATATGGATATCAAAAGCATGGAATTATAGTTAGTGGTGCCATGGATGCTTATTCTCTTCGGCTTGCTAATTTTTTAGTGGGAAATGAAGATGGTGAAGCTGCAATTGAGATTACGTTAATAGGCCCTTCACTAGAAATAGGGGAAGGTACACTTTTTGCTATCACTGGTGGGGATTTGTCACCTACAATCAATGGAGTGCCCGTTCCAATGTGGAGACCTGTTTATCTGCATAAAAAAGGTGTTCTGCAATTTGGAGCTTCTAAGTCAGGTTGTCGTTCATATTTAGCTGTAGCAGGCGGATATAATGTTCCAGAAATTATGGGCAGTAAAAGTACCTATCTTCGGGCAGGAATTGGTGGTTTTAAAGGACGGGCATTGCAAAAAAACGATGTACTTCAGTTTAGATTACCTAAAGGAAAGAGCATTCAGATTACACAGCAGTTGACAAGGAAAAGTTCATCTAATGTATTTGTTTCGACAGATTGGTATTTAAAGGGAGAACTTATGCCACAGGACTTAGGGCACATTTGCGTTGGAGTTATACGTGACAGACAATTCCAGCAATTCACTTTAGATAGCAAAAATCAATTTTTTAATCTTCCATTCAAGATTACATCGCAATCAGATAGAATGGGATACCGTTTGTCAGGGCCAAATTTAAAATTACAGGAATCTTTAGAAATGATTTCAGAAGGGGTATCTTTTGGAACAATTCAGGTACCACCAGATGGAAATCCTATTATTTTACTTGCCGACAGGCAAACCATAGGTGGATATCCTAAGATTGCACAGGTAGCAGCGGTAGATATTTCTAAAGTGGTTCAGAGTAAGCCGGGAGATAAAATTTTGTTTCAAGAAATTTCTTTGGAAGAAGCAGAAAAACTCTATATAGAAAGAGAAAAATATATTGGAAGCCTTAGAGCTGCGGTTAACTTAAAATTTTATTAGTTGGAGTATTAGGGGAATTTGAAATTGTTTTAATGAAATTATGCTAAAAAGTTGTACGAAAAATTATGAATTTGAAAAGAATTAGCTGACATTATATGATTTTTTATAAAAATTTCAAAAAAGTTTTTTGTAGGTTTCAGTATTACAGTATAGATTTTTGTAGATTAAGGTGTAGTATATAAGAAATTTCTTTATTAACTTTAAGTATGTAATTTTGATATCTAAATTACATATTCTAGACAATATATTTTTATAATGTACAAGGAGATAACAGCATGGAAAAAAACAATGAAAAACAAAAACAACAAACCACCCAACAAAATAACTCCAAAAACAATAATCAAATAAATACTGCAGATTTACTTGTTAAATGTCTTGAAAGTGAAAAAGTAGATTTTATGTTTGGTATACCAGGAGAAGAAAATATTACATTTATGAATGCATTAAAGGATTCAAGTATAAAGTTTATAACTACTCGTCATGAACAAGGAGCTGCTTTTATGGCTGATGTTTATGGAAGATTAACAGGAAAACCAGGAGTATGTCTTTCAACTTTAGGACCTGGAGCTACCAACTTAATGACTGGAGTTGCGGATGCTAATCTGGATGGAGCTCCTCTTGTAGCTATTACTGGACAAGTAGGTACAGACAGAATGCACATAGAGTCCCATCAGTATCTTGATTTGGTTGCAATGTTTGCACCAGTAACAAAATGGAATAAGCAGGTAGTAAGACCAGATACGGCCCCTGAAATTGTGAGAAAAGCTTTTAAAATGGCTGTATGTGAAAAACCTGGAGCAGTTCATATAGATTTACCTGAAAATATTGCAGCTATGCCTGTTGAAGGTTTACCATTAAAGCACGTAGAATTAGAAGAGAGCTTTGCTTCTTACAGTAGTATAGAGAAGGCAGCAGTAGCAATTTCTAGAGCTACAAAGCCTATAATTTTAGCAGGAAATGGTGCTATCCGTGCAGAAGCTAGTGCTGCTTTAGTTAATATGGCAGAAAGATTAAATATACCTGTAGCCAATACTTTTATGGGAAAAGGTATAATGCCATACACTCATCCGTTATCATTATGGAGTATAGGACTTACTCAAAGAGATTATATTAATACAATTATAGAAAAAGCAGATTTAGTTATTGCTGTTGGTTATGATTTAATTGAATATGCTCCAAAAAAATGGAATCCAAAAGGAGATATAAAAATAATACACATAGGGGTAGAAAAAGCAGAAATAAATAAATGCTATGTTCCTAGTGTTGAAGTTGTTGGTAATATATCAGATTCTCTATATGAAGTAACAAGGCGTTCATCAAAACATGAAGAAGAAAGCTATGCATTAGAAATTAAAAGAAAATTAGTAGATGAGCATGAATCCTATGCTGATGATACTAGCTTCCCTATGAAACCTCAAAAAATTCTTTATGATTTAAGACAAGTTATGGGACCGGATGATATAGTAGTTTCAGACGTGGGAGCACATAAAATGTGGATAGCACGTCACTACAATTGTTTAAAACCAAATACTTGTATAATATCTAATGGATTTGCATCTATGGGTATTGCTATTCCAGGGGCTGTAGCTGCAAAATTAGTTAATCCAGATAAAAAAGTAGTAGCGGTAACAGGAGATGGAGGCTTTATGATGAATAGTCAGGAGCTTGAAACTGCTGTTAGAATAGGAACACCTTTTGTAACTTTAATATTCAATGATTCAGCTTATGGACTTATAAAATGGAAGCAGGAGGAACGTTATGGAAATTCAGCCTTTATAGGTTTTACAAACCCAGACTTTGTAAAATATGCTGAAGCTATGGGGCTTAAGGGATATAGAGTAAATAAAGCTGAAGAGTTAATGCCTATACTTAAAGAAGCTTTAGAGCAGAATGTTCCTGCTGTAATAGATTGTGCTGTTGATTATAATGAAAACTTAAAACTTACAAATACCTTAAAAAATTTAAATATATAAATAGAATTCCTACTCTTTACTCTCATTTTAAACAGCATTCAATCTTATTAATACTTTAATTAGGAAAAGAGTATTATGTGATGTAATTTTTGATGAATACAAAGCATATAAATAAAATATAACATTCAACAGCATATAGAAGTTTTTCCAAATATACGTTATATTTAAGTTAGGTTATAAATTTAAATTAAGGCGCAGAGATTTAGAGAGCCGCTTTAAAAAAGTAGTATACAGCTTTTTTAAAGTCGGCTTTTTTGCATGAAATTCATTTTAGACAAGCTCTTAAGTGATAAACATGTAACCGGTTGCAATAATATATAAAAATTAAAGGAGGCTTTTAAATTATGACAACAAAATTACTTGCAGAGTTCTTTGGTACCATGATACTAATTTTACTAGGAGATGGTGTTGTTGCAAACTGTCTATTAAGTAAAAGCAAAGGTCAAAATGGTGGATGGATGGTAATAACTTCTGGTTGGGCTTTTGCAGTTGGAGTTCCTGCATTTATTTTTGGAGGAATAAGTGGAGCACATTTTAATCCAGCTTTAACTATAGCACTTGCAGCCATTGGAAAGTTCGCCTGGGCTCAGGTTCCGGGATATATAATAGCTCAAATGTTAGGTGGATTTGTAGGAGCAGTACTTGTATGGCTTCTTTACCTACCACATTGGAAAGAAACTGAGGATAAAGGTGCAAAATTAGGTATATTCTGTACTGGACCAGCTATAAGAAGCTATGGTTCAAATTTTCTTACAGAAGTTATTGCCACAGCAACTTTAGTATTTGTCATAGTTGGACTAGGTAGTGTAAAAGCTGCAGATGGAATGGGAACAATATTTGTAACAGCACTTATATGGGGATTAGGTCTTTCACTTGGTGGTCCTACAGGATATGCTTTAAATCCTGCAAGGGACTTAGGACCAAGAATTGCACATGCAGTATTACCCATAGCAGGTAAAGGTGATTCCGACTTTCAATATTCCTGGATACCAGTTTTTGGGCCTATAGTTGGTGCTATGGTTGGAGCAGTCCTATTTGTAACTGTGTTTTAACAATAAATACAACCGAAATATAAAAGTTGTTTAAAATAAAAGGAAATAATGGTAGAATTAACCTGTTAATATAAAAATAAAATTAAAGGAGTTCTTGGAAATGATAAGACTAAAAGAAACTTTGTTAGAAAATCCTATAATAGCAGCAATAAGAAATAATGAAGATTTAAAAAACTCTTTAGATACCAGAGCCTCTGTAGTATTTGTATTATATGGTGATATTTTAAATATAAAGGATATATGTTCAAGGTTAAGAGAAAAGAATAAAATAGTATTTGTTCACGTAGACTTAATTGAAGGACTTAGGGGGGACTCAGCAGGAATAAAATATATAAAAGAAAATGCAGATCCTCATGGTATAATAAGCACTAAAGCTTCAAATATAAGATATGCAAATCAATTAGGGTTGCATACAATACAGAGACTTTTTGTAATAGATTCTCTTTCTTTAAGGACAGGCATAAAGAGTATCCACGAAACTAAGCCTAATGCTGTTGAGGTTATGCCAGGCATAGCAAGCAAAATAATAGATTCACTACAAAAAGAAATAAGCCCATATATAATAGCAGGAGGACTTATAAATACTAAAAAGGATATAATGGATTCATTAGGAGCAGGAGCTTTAGCTATATCTACTACATCAAAGGAATTATGGGATCTATAAAGTGAATCTTAGTTGAACCAATCCAGCACAGGGCAGCCCTTAACTTCTCGTTTATTAAAATCGTAGGTCTTAGGTCTGGTAATTAAATAACCAAAATTTTATTTTGAATTTTGGTTTTAAAATTGTTATTGAAAACGTATAAATACTTAAAGGCAGAGATTAGGAGAGCCGCATAAAAAATAGTCAAGTCATTGACTCTATTTTAGTGCGGCTTTTTTATGAAATTAATAATAAAAAATTTATGAAAGTAGGAGAGGTGATTTTAAAATGGCAAAGTATATAATGGCTTTAGATCAAGGTACTACAAGTTCAAGATGTATATTATTCAATGAAAAGGGACTACCTGTAAGTGTTTCTCAAAAAGAATTTAGGCAGATATATCCAGAAGCAGGATGGGTTGAACATGATCCTATGGAAATATGGGCTACACAATTTGGAGTAGCTGCAGAAGCTTTATTTAAGGCTAATCTAAAAGCTGAGGATATAGCAGCTATTGGAATTACCAATCAGAGAGAAACTACTTTAGTTTGGGATAGAAGAACAGGTCTTCCAATATATAATGCAATAGTATGGCAGTGCAGAAGAACCTCTGAATATTGTGATGAATTAAAAGAAAAGGGTATAGATAAAATTGTAAAAGAAAAAACAGGATTAATTCTAGATGCATATTTTTCAGCTACAAAAATAAAATGGATACTTGATAACGTTCCAGGAGCTAGAAAAGAAGCAGATAAAGGAAATCTTGTTTTTGGAAATGTAGATACTTGGATTATATGGAATCTTACAAAGGGAAGGGTTCATGTAACCGATTACACAAATGCATCTAGAACAATGCTTTTCAATATACATGAGTTAAAATGGGATAAAGAATTATTAGATATACTTAATATACCAGAAAGTATGCTGCCTGAAGTAAAGCCATCAAGTTGTGTATATGGTGAAACAGATGAAGCTTTATTTGGAATACCTATTCCAATAGCAGGAGATGCTGGAGATCAACAAGCTGCATTATTCGGACAAACTTGCTTCCAGCCAGGAGCAGCTAAAAATACTTATGGTACAGGATGTTTCTTGCTTATGAATACAGGGGAAAAGGCAGTGGAATCTAAAAATGGATTACTTACTACTATAGCCGTTGGAATAGATGGAAAAGTTGAGTATGCTTTAGAAGGTAGTATATTTATAGGAGGAGCTTCAATTCAGTGGCTAAGAGATGAACTTAGAATGATAAAGTCTGCAGCAGAATCAGAAAGCTATTGTACAGCTGTGGAAGATACTAATGGAGTGTATGTAGTTCCAGCCTTTGTTGGTATAGGAGCTCCATATTGGGATCAATATGCAAGGGGAACAATAGTAGGTCTTACAAGAGGGGCTAAAAAAGAACATTTTATAAGGGCTACAGTTGAATCTTTAGCATATCAAACTTATGATGTATTAAAGGCTATGGAAGAGGATTCAGAAATAGAGCTTAAAGTATTAAAGGTTGACGGAGGAGCCTGTGCTAATAATTTCTTGATGCAATTTCAAGCGGACATACTAAATGTTCAAGTTGATAGACCAGAGGTAACAGAAACTACAGCATTGGGTGCTGCGTATCTAGCAGGTCTTGCAGTGGGGTATTGGAAGGATAGAGAAAATGTAGCTAAAAACTGGGCTTTATCGAAAAGCTTTAGCAAAGGCATGGATGAACAAAAGAGAGAAAAACTTTTAGTTGGATGGCATGAAGCAGTAAACAGATCTTTAGGTTGGGCAAAATAATTTTATTCCACACTTGAAAATATTATTTAAATATGGTAAAATAAAGATATAAATTGAAAATTTAATTAATTATGGCGGAGTTTTAGAGAGCCAATTTAAGATAAGCGTAAAAGTTTATCTTAAATTGGCCCTTTTTATTATGTCTCAGATTCTAAGGAGGTATGTAATAATGTATGATATTACTATTATAGGAGCAGGTGTAATAGGATGTTCTATTGCTAGAGAGTTATCTAAATATAAATTAAAAGTGTGTGTTCTAGAAAAAGAAATAGATGTTGCTAGCGGGACTACAAAGGCTAACAGTGCTATTGTCCATGCTGGTGAAGATCCAAGACCTGGGAGTTTAAAAGCAAAATTAAATGTTAGAGGTAACTCAATGTTTGACAAGCTGTCTGAAGAGTTAGATTTTCCATTTAAAAGAAATGGATCTTTTGTTCTATGCTTTAGTAAGGAGGATATTCAGGCACTAGAAGACTATAAGGCAAGGGGAGAAGAAAATGGAGTTCCAGGTATGGAAATCTTAACTAGAGAAGAAGCTTTAAAAATGGAACCGCACCTCTCAGATGAAGTGGAAGCAGTTTTATATCTGCCATCTGGTGGTATTGTCTGTCCATATGAAATGACTATAGCTTTAGCGGAAAATGCTTATTCTAATGGGGTAGAATTTAAATTTGAAACAAAAGTAAAAAATATAAAAAAGAAAAATGAGTTTTATTTTATAAGTACAAATAATGGAAGTATAGAAACAAAATTAGTTATAAATGCTGCAGGGGTATTTGCAGATGACTTAAATAATATGATTAGTGATGAAAAAATAAATATAATTCCAAGAAGAGGACAGTATTGTTTATTTGATAAATCTGTAGGTAATATGGTTACAAGAACCCTTTTTCAATTACCTACTAAATTAGGAAAAGGAGTTTTAGTAACTCCTACTGTAGATGGCAATTTATTAATTGGTCCTAATGCTGAAGATATTGAGGATAAAAATGATTTTACAACCACTGCAGAAGGACTTGATTTTGTTGCTAATAAAGCAAAAAGAAGTATAAAAGAAGTTCCTATGAGGCAATTAATAACATCCTTTTGTGGACTTAGAGCTCATGGAGATAAGGAGGATTTTATAATAGGTGAAGTGAAAGATGCTGAAAATTTTATAAATGCAGCGGGTATAGAATCACCAGGACTTTCAAGTGCTCCTGCTATAGCAGAAATGATTGAAGAAATAGTTGTAGAAAAATTATGTCCAGAAAAGAAAATGGACTTTAATCCTATTAGAAAAGGTATACCTAAGTTCAGAGAAATGAGTAATGATGAGAGAAAGAAAATTATTTCAAAGGATCATAAATACGGAAAAATAATATGTAGATGTGAAATGGTAACAGAAGGGGAAATAGTAAATTCTATAAATAGGCCCCTTGGAGCAAAAACTTTGGATGGTGTTAAGAGAAGAACAAGAGCTGGTATGGGAAGATGTCAAGCGGGTTTCTGTTCTCCAAAAATAGTAGAGATTCTATCAAGAGAATTGAAGGTGTTACCTACAGAAATCACTAAATTCGGTAATGGTTCTAATATCTTGGTAGGTAAGGATAAAGAAGATATTTAAATAATAATTTAAAGAATTATATTGGAGGGTTAGATAATGCAAGAATATGATATAGTGATAATTGGTGGAGGACCAGCGGGTCTTGCTGCGGCTATTTCAGCTAAGGAACAAGGAGTAGAGAATATATTAATTCTTGAAAGAGACAATCAGCTAGGTGGAATACTAAATCAATGTATACACAATGGATTTGGACTTCACACTTTTAAAGAAGAGTTAACAGGACCAGAATATGCTGAAAGATTTATTGATATAGTAGAAGAAATGAAAATACCATATAAATTAAATACTATGGTAATTGATATAAATAAAGACAAATTAATTACGGCAGTTAATGAGGATGATAGAATAATTGAAATAAAGGCAAAAGCTATTGTACTTGCTATGGGATGCAGAGAAAGACCAAGAGGAGCTATAAATATACCAGGAAGCAGATGTGCAGGTGTATATACGGCAGGTGCGGCTCAAAAGTTCGTAAATGTTGAAGGGTACATGCCAGGAAAAAGTGTTGTAATTTTAGGTTCAGGAGATATAGGTCTTATAATGGCACGAAGAATGACCTTAGAAGGAGCTGAAGTTAAGGCAGTAGTTGAACTTATGTCATATTCTGGCGGCCTTAAAAGAAATATAGTACAATGTCTTGATGATTTTGATATACCTTTAAAATTAAGCCATACTATAACGAATATAAAAGGTAAAGATAGGCTTGAAGGTGTTACTATTGCAGCTGTAGATGAAAATAGAAAACCAATAAAGGGAACCGAGGAATATATACCTTGTGATACTTTACTTCTATCAGTAGGACTTCTTCCAGAAAATGAACTGTCAAGAAATGCTGAAGTTAAACTTTCTAATATAACTGGTGGACCAGAGGTAGATGAAAGTCTTAAAACAAATATAGATGGTATATTTGCTTGTGGAAACGTACTTCATGTACATGATTTAGTGGACAATGTTACTACTGAAAGCTATAATGCAGGAAGAAATGCTGCTAACTATGTAAAAGGCAAGAGATTTGATGGTGACAAGATAGAAGTTACTGCACTAGAGGGAGTGAGATATACAGTTCCTAAATATATAAATCCTGAAAACTTGGAAGATGTAATAGCTGTAAGATTTAGAGTTGGAGATGTATTTAAAGATAGTTATGTGTCCGTTTATTTTGATAATTATAGAGAAATGCATATAAAGAAACGAATTCTTACTCCAGGAGAAATGGAAACTGTAAAGCTTAAAAAGGAACTATTTTTCAAGTATCCTAATTGTGAGAATATAACTATCAAGATAGAAAGGGAGTAATTATATGAATACAAGGGAATTAGTATGTATAGGATGTCCTATGGGATGTGCGTTGCAAGTAAAAATAGAAAATGATGAAGTTATAGATGTTACAGGACAAACCTGTAAAAGAGGAGAGGAATACGGAAAAAAAGAATGTACTAATCCTACAAGAATAGTAACTTCAACTGTTGTTGTGGAAGGTGGAGAAATAGATGCACTTCCAGTAAAAACTGAAAGTGATATACCTAAGGGTAAGATATTTGAATGTGTAAAGGCTCTAAAGGGAGTTATAGTAAAGGCTCCAGTAAAGATCGGTGATATTATAGTTGAAAATGTTTTAGGTACAGGGGTTAACATTATAGCTGCTAAAAAAATTGATAAAGTCTGTTAGAAAAAGGAGGTGTCCTGAAAACTAGTTAGAGACAACCTAAAAATAAGCATAACAAAACAAGCCTACCTTTGGGCGGGTTTGTTTTGATTTAAGCTTTTGTAATAATTGAGAATAGAGGTCTATAAAATTTTTAGTACTATTATTAAAGAATCTTAATCAAGTATGTAAACCTTAACCTGTGTTCTTCCCCAATTCCGTGCTTCAGAATCTGATTGAAAAAACACATCTATTATGTTTCCTTTAATAGCTCCACCTGTATCTGCTGCAATAGCATATCCATAGCCTTCCACATAAACTTTGGATCCTAACGGTATAACTCTAGGGTCTACAGCTATAGTACTATACCCACTGGAATCTCTTCTTGTTGCAGTACCTGATGCTGTAATGCCATCCCCTGAATATGCAGTTGCTTCCATGTTCAGTACTTGTGAGTATGAACTGGAAATGGATTTACCACGAGATAAGGTACCATCATTAAAGCCTGTACTATCATTAAAAGTTAACTGTCCAGAAGTATTTGCAGTTTCATTAGCTAGTAAGTCTTTTCCTGTTACTTTGCTAAGAAGCTTCCTTTGTTCACTTACGTTTTTATTTAACTTTGATAGATTACTTTCATTACTTTTCTTTAAGGCTTCTAATTTATTCTTCTCACAAATTAATGCTTCCTTTTGATTTGCTATAGTTTGTCTCTCCTCTTTTAATTTAATAATAATTTGGTTATCAAATTCTAATACTTTTGTAACCATATCTAATCTTGATATAAAATTACTTAAACTGTTTGATGTTAGAATTACATTAAGATAGCTATGACCACCGTTTATGTATATAGCTCTTACCCTTTCTTTAAACAAATCTTCCTGTGCTTTTGTGGTATTTTCTATAGCATCTAATTTAACCTGTGTATTTTTAATATCTTCCGCAATCTTATTCATGTCCTTTTTATTACTATCAATTTTATTTATTACCTCATCAATTTGTTTATCCAATTCTTGAACTTTTGCCTGTAATTCTTTCTCTTCACCTTGAGTTTGCTTAAATGAATCTGATGTGATAGTGCTTGATGCAGCAAAAACGTTGCTATGTATTATTACAGTCAACGCTAGCATCATAATAACAGGTAACGTTTTTTTATTCAATTTGTTTTCCCTCCTAAGCTAGTTATCAACTCATTTTTATATTTTAAATTCACTAATGTTCTTAATTATATCATTAAAATGTATTAATTTCAAATTTATGGAAATAAAACAGTTGAGTATTAGGTTAATTTTAGTTTTTAATTACACGAAATTTATATATACTGGAATTATGTGGTAGAAAAGCAGTTTTCTATCAGCACAATTTTGTAGATACAAGTGTACAATTAATAAAGTAAAATATTAGAAGTGATGAAATATGATAAGTAAAGATGAATTTTTAAACAGAAGCAGCAGTGCTCTTGAAGAGATTTATGATATGATCAATGATTCAAAAACAATAAATATAAAGGATTTAGAACCAAATAATACAGCCTTAATTATTGTAGATATGATTAATGGTTTTGTAAGGGAAGGGATGCTAAAAAGTTCAAGGGTTGAAGGGATTATTCCAGATATAATAAATATATCAAAAGCCTGTGATGAATTAGGTATGGCAAAGATTGCGTTTGCTGACAGCCATACTGAGGCTTCACCTGAGTTTCATTCGTATCCTGTTCATTGTATCAGAGGAACTTCAGAAGAACAAATAGTGGATGAAATTAAAAAAGTAGGAGGATATAAACTTATTTCTAAAAACTCTGCTAATGGATTTTTAGAAGAAGAATTTCAGCTATGGCTTGCTGTAGGTATCTATAGCTATAAAAACAGGGTTATCTGTTGAGGTTATAGAAGGAATTTAGGATATTAACAAGCTGTAAACAAAGTTTTTTGTTTACAGCCTGCTTCATTTTGGTTTCTAGCATATAAAATCAAAATAGAAATTTAAGTGTACTAATTAATATAATTTCTATAAAATAAAGGGGAACTTGGATCTAAAAAATCTCCAACTAATTTGCTTAGTACATAGGTACCGAATGAGAAGAATAGCATAGTTACTATAAGAATAAAACTTATAAAATCGTATTTTAGTGGAATATCTTTCTTTAGAGCAATGTCATTTAATACTAATACTTCAATGCCAAGAGAAACAAGTATTAAAGGCCAAAATTCTAAGATCTTTTTTTCTAAAGGTATATTAAATACTGTAATTAAAAAATAAACTATTCCTAAAACTATTAAAAGTATTCCAAGGGTTAAAGTTCCGACTCTTCTTGATTGCATAGTTTATCACCAGCCTTTGCAGCATATTTTTTTCTTCTAAGTAATAAACAGCCTATTGTAATAAGTATAAAGGATATAATACAGGACTTAGTATATCTAATTATTTCATAATCAATATAATTAGAAGCTAATGGAATTAATATATTGTTAACTATTGAAAGAATGCCCATTAGTATCAAAACATAAGCTATATATTTGTCTACCAAGTTATTTTTCATTAAATCATCAAAAGATCTAACATTTGAAAATATAGGTAGGTTATCGTCTTTAAGTAGGTTTTCCTCTAAACTCTTTAACCTTACATCAAAGATACTGTAAAACCATACTATTGGAAGAAAAATTAACAAAAAGTCCAATTGAAAAGATGCTGCTATAAAAATTATAGAAAAAAATAGTAGCATAAGTTGGATTCCTTGTTTAATAAGACCTAAATACATATGACCTGCTCCAGGTACAAGTGAAAAGAATAAGGCTAATTTTCTAGAATGTTTCAATGGTTATCACTCCTTAATTTTATTTAATTAATGCTTATATAAAGTGAAATTTCACTTTGTTGAATAATTTGGAAGTACCTTATATAAACAAGTTTACTACTAAAATCTTAAAATAAAAACACCTAAATTCTTAAGTTTTTCTTAAGTTCTTTACATTGAGTTATAGGGGGCTCTTAGGTGGAAACTTAACTTATACGACCGAATATGTTGCCAAACTTCAGCACGTTAAAAACTTTTTATCAGTCTAAAGTTTTTAAATGTGCCTTCAGTTTTGGCAACATATTCCTACGTATAAGTTAAGTTTCGAGCTTGAAACCCTATATTGAGGGATAAAAATTGCTGCATTGAAGTTTAGATTTATTTTGTTATAATTGAATAGAAATAATATTTGTACTGAAAGGAAGAAGTATGTTAAAAGAAACTATCCTTGTGGTTGATGATGATAATGAAATTAGAAATCTTATAGGAATATACTTGGAAAATGAAGGGTTTAAGGTTATTAAATGCTGTAATGGATTAGAAGCTTTAGAAACTTTAGAAAGTGAAGAAATTCACCTTATAGTTTTAGATATAATGATGCCTAAAATGGATGGTATTGAAGCCTGTATGAAAATAAGAGGAAGTAAAAATATGCCTATTATAATGCTTTCAGCTAAAAGTGAAGATATGGACAAGATATTAGGACTTACTACAGGAGCAGATGATTATATAACTAAACCTTTTAATCCATTAGAACTTATAGCTAGAGTAAAATCTCAAATTAGAAGATATACAAAATTAAATAATATTAATACAGCAAGAACTGAAAATATAATTGAAATTGAAGATTTAACTATAAATGTAGATACTCATGAAGTGAGAGTTGGAGATAGATTAGTAAACTTGACACCTAGAGAATTTAACATATTAGAACTCCTCAGTAAGAATAAAGGAGTAGTATTTAGTACTGAAAAGATATACGAAAGTGTATGGCAGGAACAATTTTATGAATCAGATAACACTGTTATGGTTCATATACGAAAAATACGAGAGAAAATTGAAGAGAACTCTAGAAAACCTAAGTATATAAAGACTGTTTGGGGAGTTGGTTATAAAGTTTGAAAAATAAAAGACAACTTTTTATAAAAAAATTTTATGATTTTTCAAAGGATAAAGTGAGTAGAAGCATAAGGCTTGAGCTTATGGTTGCTTTTGTAATATGTGTTTTGGCTGCTTTTATTGTGGGAACCTGGTATGATGGAAACTATAAAGAAAAGCATATGATTGCGGAAGTAGATTACAGTAGTGGAATTCAGCGTATATCTAGTGAAGGTGATTACGTAAGAAGTAAAATTGAAAGTAAATCCCTTAGTATAAACAATGAAAAATTAATAAATGAAATTATAGTTTCAGCAGAAAATTATAATTCCAAGAATACTACAGTAAAATTATATATAACAGATAAAGATGGTAGAGTACTATATAAATCTAAAAATTCTAAAGAAAATTCCCTTAATATGCATGACTTAATAAGGAGGTCAGCAGAATTTAGAAGAGAGTATAATAATTCTATTAAAATTGATACAGATAATGGTATTGTGAAAAAAAGAATAGTTTTAGATAAAGTAAAAGAATATGTAGAAATAGATTCTATAAGTTTTTCAGAGGATAAAGCTTATTTAGTAATAACAGGGATACCAGAGATAAAAACTACTTACATAAGGCCAAATGGTTCCCCCATATCTGTAATTCAGGGTATAGTGGTTTTTATAGCATTATTTTATTTTTTAACTAGTAAGAAAATGAGATATATAGAAAAAGTATCAGAAGGGCTGTTTCAGATAGCCAAAAATAATTTGGATTATAGAATAGAAATACAAGGGAAAGATGAGCTAGCTAAACTTTCAGATAACATAAATTTTATGGCAAAAGAGCTTAAAGAAAGAATAGAAAGAGAAAGGTCTGCAGAGAAAACAAAAAATGAACTTGTAACTAATGTATCACATGATTTAAGAACTCCTCTTACATCAATAAAAGGTTATTTAGCACTTGTAAAAGATGGAAGATACAAGAACGAAACAGAACTGGAGGACTTTGTTAACATAGCCTACAATAAGTCCGAAAAATTGGAGGTTTTAATAAAAGATCTTTTTGAATACACTAAACTCAATAATAATGGCATGAGCCTTAATATACAAAGTATTTCTTTAAATGAATTATTAGAACAGTTGATAGAAGAATTATACATCATATGTGAAGAAAATAATATAATAATAAAGAAAAAAATGCCAGAGAAAAAAATTTATGCTGAAGTGGACGGAGATAAAATAGTAAGAGTATTTGAAAATCTTTTAATGAATGCCATAAGATATAGTCCTAAACCGGGAGAAATAAAGCTAAAGTTATGGAGTGAGGAAAAGGCTATAGTAGCTTCCATAGAAAATGAGTGTAAAGATATAAAGAAAGAAGACTTGGACAAAATATTCCATCGATTTTATAGGGTGGATAAGTCCCGTTCAGAAGGTACTGGAGGAAGTGGTTTGGGACTTGCTATATCGAAAAGCATAGTGGAATTACACGGAGGGAAGATATGGTCTGAAATACATGGAGAAAATATAATTTTTTTTGTTAAGTTATAGGTTATTATTCAGAAGTTTCGCATCTAAGTTTAAGTAAAAATTTAGATGGCGTAAGGTGTACTTGTAGGGATTTTAAGGAAAATTCTATAAATAGAAATCTATTTATGTGTGATTATTTAACTGCTACTGCGTACAAGTTTTAAGCTTATTACATAAGAAGATGGTCAAGGAAAAAGAACCAGCTAATAAGTTGCTTGAGAAAAAAATTGCTATAGGTGTTGAATTCATAGAATCAAGTCTGCAGTTATCACAAAATGCAAGCTTGATTCTTCAAAATTTGTAAGACAAACTCAAGTTGCTTCAAGTTTCCTAAGGCTTTAATAAAACCTTTATGCAGTTATCAAGCTTCTTATCAAATAATTCATAGGCTTTTCTACCCTCTGCAAGGGACAGTTTATGAGTTATTATATCCGTAGCATCAAACTTATTATTTTTTATTAAATCTAAAATACGATCTACGTATGAATGTGCAGGACACTGACCCATTTTTAATGTAATGTTTCTGGCGAAAAAGTCTCCAAAAGGAAAGTTATTATATCTGGCTCCATAAACACCTACAACGGATACTGTTCCACCTTTTCTTACAGCCTGAGATGAAATCTCAATAGCTGACTTTGAACCGCCCTGAAGTTTTAGTATAGTTTCAATTTTTTCAGTAGTAGACATTTCACCATCCATACCAACACAATCGATTACTACATCTGCACCACCATGGGTTATTTCTTTAATATATTCTCCAGTGTTATCATAATCACTAAGGTTTAACACTTCTACATTATTGAACTTCTTTGCATGCTGAAGCCTGTAGTTAATATTATCCACTGCTATAATTCTACTTGCACCCATATAGGCAGCCCATTTTTGTGTAAGCAAGCCAACAGGTCCACAGCCTAAAACTACTACAGTATCACCACTTTTTACACCCCCATTTTCTACTCCCCAATAGGAGGTTGGAAGTATATCTGTTAGGAAAAGAACCTGTTCATCTGTAAGTTCTTCAGGGATTATTCTAGGGCCTACATTGGCATAGGGTACTCTTAGATACTCTGCCTGCCCACCATCATATCCACCCATAAGCTCACTGTAACCAAAGATTCCACCTACTTCACCATGTTCATTTGAATTATCACATTGACTCCATAAATCATGATTACAATACCAACAGTGCCCACAAGCTATTGGAAAAGGCACAATTACTCTATCACCTTTTTTAACCTTTGTTACATCCTTACCAGCCTCTTCAACAATACCCATAGCTTCATGTCCGATAATAAATCCCTTAGGCATTTTAGGGATTCTCCCGCGTATAAGATGTAAATCTGAACCGCAAATGGCGGTAGATGTTATTTTTACTACAATGTCATCGTTTTTAACAATCTTAGGATCTTCTACATTTTGAACTTCAACATTTCTAATACCTTGATATGTTATAGCTTTCATTCTAATACTTCCTTTCAATAAATTATATAGATATTTTCTCAATATCAGTGTAATAATATGTACTATGTTATAGGGTTACATCGTGGAAACTTAACTTATACTACCGAATATGTTGCCAAACTTCAGCACGTTAAAAACTTTTAATCAGTCTAAAGTTCGTGTTTTAAGCAGAGAGCCAAAATCTGTGATTTTGTGCGAATCGCTTACTCATCTGACGTAAGGAAGATGAGTTTCATATAAAATCTAAGAAACTTTGATAAACTAGTACCTCAGTCCGGACCAACTTATCAATTCCCATTGATAAGTCGCTGGTTGAAAGCCATTCAGGCTTTCAACCATATCAAAGCTCCTAAGATTTTCTAAAAACACTTCACTAAGACTGATAAAAAAGTTTTCAAATGTGCTTCAGTTTTGTCAACATATTCCTACGTATAAGTTAAGTTTCAAGCTAGGAACCCTATATTTGGTGAAATATTAAAATTTTACCTAATAACTTTAAGACAAAATTAAAGTTAGATATTAATAAATATAATAGATTTATATTCATATGCAGTATATAATTAATATGTACTTGGGAAAAATTAAACAATGGATAAGAAAATAAATTAAAGGTGGTACTATATGAGAAACTTAAAAATAGCAATTGAGTATGACGGAACTAGATACAAGGGATGGCAAAAACAAAAAGATGGTGTTCCAACTATACAAGATAAAATAGAAAATGTGTTATCTAAAATGACAGGAGAAGGTATTCAAGTAATAGGTTGTGGAAGAACTGATTCAGGGGTACATGCTGAAAATTATATAGCAAACTTCCATACTAATTCTAGCCTTACTATAGATATTATGTTAAATTATTTATATGAATTTTTACCTGAAGATATAGTAGTAAAATCTATGAAAGATACAACGGAAAGATTTCATGCAAGGTACAATGTGAAGTCAAAAACTTATGTATATAGAGTAAATAATAATAAGTTTAGAAACGTATTTAATAGAAAATATGTTTATCACACTGATGAGAAACTTGATTTAAATGAAATGAGAAATGCAGCAGAGGTTTTAATTGGAACTCATGATTTTCAGAGTTTTACTAGCTTAAAGCCTAATACTAAATCTACTGTTAGAACTATCAATTTTATACATATAACAGAAAATCATGGTATGATAGAAGTAGAAGTAAATGGAAACGGATTCTTATTGAATATGGTAAGAATTATTGCAGGAACTCTTTTAGAGGTAGGTAAGGGGAATCTTAAACCAATAGATGTAGAAAAAATATTAAATGAAAAGAAAAGATCAGAAGCGGGGCCCATAGCTCAAGCAAAAGGCTTGTGCTTAAAAGATGTTCAATACTAAGAGTCAACATAAAAAAATACCAATAACCATAATTGATGGATATTGGTATTTTTTTTATTTTAAATATTTATTCTATAGTAATTAAATTTTAAACTATCTTAACTTTTAACTTCTAAGAATTTTATGTATTAGTGTTTAGACTTATTTTCATTTGCTGAATTATTTTCTTTATCATGTTCTTTACTAGCTTTCATTTCTTGACCTTTGTTTTCTTTTGCTGTGTCAGCTTTGCTGTTATTTATAACAGTGGTATGGTTATTAACAGTATTTTCAGTAGTAACATCAGCAGTACTAGTAGAAGTAGTAGTATTATTAGTACCTGTATTTGTACTTGCAGTATTAGTATCTGTATTTGCAGCTGTATTAGTTGTAGTAGTTTCATTATTTGATTCTGGAGCAGTTCCAGTTGTTGTATTGGTATCTTCTGAAGTAGTAGTATTTGCTGCATCCTTAGCTTGTTCTTTTTTGTCTTTCTTAGCTTGTTTCTTTAGTTGACCTACTCCACCTTTCATAGCTTGCTTCTTTGCTTCAACTACTTGACTAAATTTTTCATTCTCAGTGTTTAGAGCCTGCTGAGCTTGCTTTAAAGTATCTTCAGCAGTTTTTATTGCTTGCTCATCACCAGCTTTTTTAGCTTGTTCTAGACTTTTTTCAGCTTCTTTTACTGCCTTTTTAGTTTGAAGTAATATTTGTCTTTCTTTAATAACTGCTGCTATTGCTTCTTTCTTTCTTGTTTGCATTTCTATAACTTGTGATATAGTTTCTTTTGCATTTCCAGAAACTTTGTTTTCTATATTTTTTAAAACCTCTATTGATTTTAGTTGTTTATCAGCTATTTTAGTTTCTAAATTTTTAAGTTCATCTAATTTTATAGCACTATCGGTAGTACCATTAGATGCTTTATCAATGGCATCTGCCACCTTTTCTTGAGCTTCAGTAATTTTATCATTATATTCATTTATTATTTCAGTTGAAAGCCCTGTTTTACCTTTCTCAGTCATTACTTCGCTTTCTCCAAGTCTTTCTTCTGCCACATCTGCTAGAGCTTCTGCCTTCTTATCATCACCGGAAGCCATACTAATCTTCAAGTTATCTAAAGCCTTATCTATAGGGTATACTATAGTGTTATCAGGTGTTATACCCGCTTGATCTGCAAGTGTAGCAGTAGTAGTATCGGCAAATACATTTCCTCCTAAACTTAATGATACAGCTAAAGCTGTGACAAATAATCCTATCTTTTTCATGTTTATTCCTCCTAAAGTTGGTTATCATATTTTTTCATAAATATTTACGGAGGATATTTTATTTTTAGAGGGGTAAGTAATTTTATAAAATTTTCATATACTTAAAATAAGAAACTGTGAAGAATACACCTGTTAACTCTTTGTATAGACTGCCACTGTTGAATTGATATATATTAATTGTTCAAGTATAATATTTACAACATAACTTTTTTATACTTTTTACACAAGGAGTTGATTTATTAATGAAGAAAGGGAGCTATTTACGAAATAAATTGATCTTAATCCTCTTCACATTAATTTTAATTTGTTCATTTTCAATTTATATTTTTACTTTTAATTCTCATGAACAAAAAGTGCGAAATACTAAGCTGGAGTTAAGAGGTAAAATTAAAGATACGGATTTCAAACACAAGCAGGATGATCTAGAAAACATGTTTAAATATATGTATGAAGGTGCAAGAACTATATCACTACTTCCCAGTGTAAGACAAATACAAGGAGGTAATAGGAATTCTGAAGATGAAGATGTGGTTAAACAAGGAAGGTTTTCAGAAGATGCTCAAATTACTGTACAGCAGATTTATAACAATATGGCAGATAACGTTTCGGTTTCAGAAATATATGCAGTTTTAAATGGTTTGGATTATAAAAAAGGACAAGTTCCATTTTTTATGTATGATTCTTTGATTTTACAAAACAATAGTGATAGTAGTTCTGACGAGAAACCTCAAACGGCGGATACGCCTGAAGAAACAGAGCAGTTCGAGTACGAATACTATCCAAAGCAAATAGAAGCTTTGAAAAACAGCTATCCTAGTTTTTCTTATAACAGCTTAGATGATATCCCAGCCGTAATATCACCAGTCCTGAGAACCTGTGATAATTCTCAATATACTTCTATTAGTAAAGGTAATGTACATGATGCTGATGGTATCCTGTATTCCATTCCCTTTTATGGAATAGATAATAAAATTAAAGGTATTATATCTGTAATTTTTAGGACAAATGCATTGGAAGCTAAGCTTTTAAATGTTCCATTTCTAATAATAACTGACGATGATAAAAAGGAAGCTGAAAAACTTAACTTTACAATGCCAAAAGAAAAGAGTAATTTTTTATTATATAATGAAAAATATAATATATACATATATGATAGAAGGAATATAGGTTTATCAGATAAGATATTAAAGGGATTAAAAAATAATGACGAAAATATAATTTTTGATACACTTAAAGTTAAGTCAGATGGAGAGTGGAAACTAGCATACTTAATTGAAGATAATGTGTATGCTAGTGCATTGCTTTCTGAAAATAAATTATACAATATAAAAGTAACAATGATACTCTTAATTACACTTGCAGCTATTGCTATGACAATTTTTATTATTCTAAAACAGGATGAGAAACAAAGATTAAGGGAAGAGAATGAGCAGGAAAAGAAAGCAGTAATTTCAAGCTTTTCAGAAGCAATACAAGAAGTATCTCATGGAAATCTTAATGTGAAGATTCAAGCTGATTCAAAAGGTGAGATTGGTGTACTTGCCCATTATTTTGACAAGCTTACAGAAAACCTAGGATCTATAATAGCAGATGTAAAAACTAATTCTAATATTCTTACAGATCAAAGTCAGCAGCTTGATTTTTCAATAAATGATATTTCAAGTAAATCTGAGGAGTTAACAAATAATGCATATACTATATCCTCAGAAGTTGGAAAATTGTCAGAGACTGTAAGCCAAATATATGATAATTCAAGAAATGCTGCAGCAGAAGCAGGTATTACTAAAAGTTATGCAACTGAAGGCAGTAAATCAATTAATAACACTATACAAAGTATGCGAAATATAAAAAGTATAATTGAAAACAGCGTTGAATCTGTACGGGAACTTGACGAAAAGTCAAAAGCCATTGGGTCTATTATCACAGTTATAAATACTATCGCAAAACAAACAAATTTGCTTGCATTAAATGCAGCAATAGAAGCATCCAGAGCAGGTGAAGAAGGAAAAGGCTTTGAAGTTGTTGCTTCAGAAATCAGAAGACTGGCTCAGATGACAGCAGAGGCTACTGCAAATATAGAAAGTCTGATTAATGATGCACAGAAAAAATCAAACTTTACTTTAAAACAAATGGAAAAAACTAACCATGAAGTTGAGCAGGGGGTTAAATTAGCAGATGAAGCTGAATTGAAATTAGCACAGATTATAGTGAAAATAGAAGAGTTGGTAGATAAAATAGACATTATAAAAGATTTTACCAAGAAACAGACTGGTGTTGCCGTGGAAATTGCACACCATGAAGAACAAATCGCAACAATTACTGCTGAAACAAGCAAAAATATTGAAAGTTGCGTAGAAGCCATAGGAGAATTAAGTGCTATGGCAAAAAAATTAAAGAAAATAACTAGTATATTTAATTAAAAAAATGAGCTGCCCCAAATGATAGGGGACAGCTTACTTTTTTATAAGTGAAATAAGTACTAAATTTTCTTTAGATACCTTCAAAATTACATTTTCTAAGTATGGAATCTACCTTATTAATTAGTTCTTCATCAGCTATATCAGCAGGGGATATACCTTTTAAATCAGCCATAGAAATAGATGTATTATATGGAACTGATTCAAGAATCTCAATGTTTTTTAAAGAATCTTTTATAAAGGTCAATTCTTCCTGGCTGCGAATTTTATTTGCTATGCCATAGATTTTATTAACACCAATGTCCTTAGCCATTTCCTCAATTTTCTTAGCAGTTTCAAGACTTCTTTGACCAGGTTCAACTACTACAATAAAAGCATCAATACCATTAGCAGTTCCTCTTGAAAGATGTTCTAATCCCGCTTCCATATCAATAACTACAGTTTCTTTCATCTTAAGGACCAAGTGGTTAACTAATCTTTTTAGTAACTTATTTTCAGCACAGTAGCAGCCTTCTCCACCTTTTTTTACAGTTCCAATAGCTAAAAAGTTAACTCCTTTATAATTTATAGAAAATCTTTCTGGTATATCACCTACAAAAGGATTTAAAGTATATAAGCCTTGTCCTTTGCCTTTGCCAGAGCCCATTTTATCTTCGATTAATGTTTCCATTTCAGATATAGGTTTAATACTGTGAGTAGTTATATCTATTCCAAGAGCTGAGGCAAAGTTAGCATCTGCATCTGCATCTATTGCAAGCACTTTGTAACCCCACTGTACTAATCTTCTTGATATTAAAGCGGATATAGTGGTCTTTCCAACTCCACCTTTTCCTGTGATTGCAATCTTCATAACGACACTCCTTACTATAGCTAATTTTTGTTCATTTTTCTTTTACAATTACTGCAGTATTTAAATAATTTTAAATTTTCATCAGAGATATTTTCTATTTTTTTCTTTATAAAATCCAGTTTTATTACTTTAATAGCTTCACCACATTTTATGCATTTGTCAATTTTATCGAAGTTATCTACACTGTAGCACATTAGATCACCTCATCCACATTAGAACTTAGGTTTAGACCTGATCTTTTTTCTTCAATAATTTTAAGTAGTTTATTTGCTGCTTCCTCCGGATTCTCTTCAACAATGAAGTAACCATCAAGTATATTTTTTAATTCTGAAGTTAACACATTAGTTACTAGAGCACTTCCTGTCACGGGAGGTGTTAAACCAACATGAAGTGGCATGCCTAAGGTTGTTACCCATGAACCAATAGAAATAGCTTTTTCACTCATTAATTCTGGCGCAGAGGCTACTAAAGGTAATTGATTTAAATCTACACCTAGTCTATTTGCTATTGCTACAGCTAGCTCTACTCCTCTGCTGTTATCTACACAAGAACCCATGTGAAGAACAGGTGGTAGGGGAGCATTAAGTCCAGCTTCATTACCTAAAAGTGTTAATACTGCTTTTAGGGATTCTCCTGCATAAAGTTCTGTTGCCTTGGAGTTCATCATGGAATTTTTAGCAAAAGCTCCGGCTCCACAACCAGTTGCTAAAATTAATACATTATTTTTAAGAAGTTTTTTAGCCATGACTATAAAATTATTATCTTGAGTGATTTTAACATTATTGCATCCAGCAAAAAGTACAATTCCGCGAATATTACCATTAACTATATTATCAATTATAGGACTTAAAGGATCGTTGCTATCTATTTTACTTAATAGACTAACTATGGATTCAGTACTAAAACCAGCAATTATCTGATTTTTTTCTTCTGGTATTAAAACTTTTCCGTTATCACGTCTCTTAAAAGCATCTATTGCTTTTTTAATAATTAATCTTGCATTTTCAGCACCATTCTCATTACTTAATTCAATATGGGTTGCACCTGTTATTTTGGCATCAGGCATGGTGGTAATTAGTTCAGTATGATAACAGGATGATATCTTACCTAAGGATGGCATAATACACTGAACATCAACAATCATTGCTTCAAGTGCCCCTGTAAGTATAGCTAATTCCTGGGATAAATAGTTTGTAGCTAATGGAATACCATGTCTTAATAACACTTCATTTCCAGTACAACATACACCTATTATATTTATACCTTCCTTTGCACCAGCCTTAATGGCTTCTTCCAGCATCACATCAGCCATATCTACAATTATCTCGCTTAGTAAAGGATTGTGCCCATGAACAGCGATGTTTACCGCATCTTTTTTAATAACTCCAAGATTAGCTTCACTTATTACCGGCTCTGGAGTTCCAAACAATACGTCAGATAGGTTAGTTGAAATCTGCATACCAGTATAATCACCTAACGCACATCTAAGACCCGCTAATAAAATATTTACAGGGTCAGCATCTGTACCCATATGAGTTCTAGACATAATATCAGTTACAGAGGATTCAATATTATTTAATGTAATACCAAGGTTTTTTAGTTTTTCAAATCTCGGTGCTGTTATAGTATTTTCAAGCCAATTACAAGCATCATCTTCTATTCTGCTGTAGTCCATTAAGCTGCTGTAGGCTACTTCCTTTGCAATAGTTTGTAGGTCTTTTCCTTCAGTTTCAATATTCAGTTTTTTAGCTATAGCTTTTAATTTAGCGGAATCTTTTATTTCATAGCTTTTAGTTTCTCCCTTTGCTACATGCATAATAGTTTTAGCAATTTCTTTTCCATGGAGAGAGTGAGCCGCAGTTCCTGAGGCTATCATTCTAACTAAGTTTCTTGCAACAATTGTATCTGCATTAGCACCGCAGATTCCTACTTGAGGTTCTTCTCCAAAAGGATTTATTCTACAAGGTCCCTTAAGACAAATTCTACAGCAGATACCTTTTTCACCAAATCCACATTGAGGCTTCATATTTTCGTAACGCTTCCAAACTAAATCTATTTTCTCATTTTCTGCTTTATTAATTAAACAATGATTTGAGCTATTATAACATTCATTCATAATTTTATACTCCTTTAATAATAACAAAGTTGCTTAGTAGATTTTCAAATCAAGTTATGAATAGTTTTGAAAATTTATAATTTCTTAAAACAATTAAACAAGCTTTAAGGCTTTTGTAGGACAGGCAGCATAGCAGGAAGGCTCTTCATCATTCATCTGCCTGTCCGCACACAAATCACATTTGTTTGCAAATTTTTTTGTTTTTAATCCATCATTATAGGTGCCCATGGTAATAACACCATAAGGGCAAGCTTGCTTACATATACCACATCCAATGCATTTGTCATTATTTAGCATTACCACATGATTTTCTCTTGATATAGCTTTAGTAGGGCATAGCTTTTCACAGAAAGCATCTTTGCAATGTCTACAATATGCTGGAATTTTCAAGGATTCACCTTGGGATATTATAATATTAGATTCAATACTTATATTTCCAATAATATTTTCCTTTTCATATTTTTCTGCTTTTCTAGAAGCACAGGCCAATTCACAATTTTTGCATCCTACACAATAAGTTGGATCAGCTTTTAAGAAACAAACCTTCTTTGATTTATTCATATTTATCACCACCCTTGAAATTAAAAATATTAAAAAAATTTAGTTATTAGTTTTATAGCAATTTTTATGCCAAAAAAATAAAATTCGCTAACTAAATGAATAAGCGAATTTTGAATCTTATTATGTTTTACAGTGTAAAATTATTTTACACTGTAAAAAATTTTTTACATTTATCCGATGACTACCCGCTCTAATACTCCCATCCTTATAGGAAACTCCTCTTCAGAGGAGTACTCACAGAGTAAGCGACCATATCAAAATCACAGATTTTGTATGTCTGCTTAACCGATTCGCACAAAATCACAGATTTTGGCTCTCTGATTAACTGGGAGTAAAGAGCGGCTACGTCCCTGGATCATAAGACAAACCCCATCTGATTCAAGTTTCACTTTATTAGACATAAAGTGAATTTTAGTTGAGCCAGTCAAGTGCGCAGCAACCCTTAACTTTCCGATTGTAGAATCGAGAGTTTTAAGCTGGTATTTAAAAAGATAAACAGAGTTATTAATTTCATGTGAGTATTAGAGCGTGTAGTAATAGAATAAAATATATGTTAGTTAATAGAGGATATTGTATTTTTTCATCTTGTTATATAAAGTTTGACGTGTGATTCCTAGTTTATCAGCTGCTGCAGATTTGTTATAATCACATTTTTTTATCATATTTAAAATTAAGTCTTTCTCATGACTTTTAATTTTAGTTTCTGAATTTATGTTATCAAACTGATTGAATTTTTCTGCTGCATTAAGTTCTTTTAATATATGATTTTTACAAATCACTTTTTCATCAACTGAAAAGGCTAGTCTTTTTATTAAGTTTTCTAATTCCCTTATATTTCCTGGCCAAGTATAGTCCATCAATTCCTGCATTCCTTCTTTATCAATTTCCTTTATTTCAATTCCTATTTCTTGACTAAAGCATAATAGAATTTTATTTGCTAAACTAGGAATTTCCTGCCATCTTTCTCTTAGAGAGGGTAGAGCTACATTGATTACATTCAACCTATAGTATAAATCTTTTCTAAATAAACCCTGGCTTATCATTTCTTCTAAATTTTGATTAGTTGCAGTAATAATTCTTACGTCTACTTTCTTAGTAGTTACAGAACCTATTTTTTCAAATTTTTTTTCCTGAAGAAAACGCAATAGTTTAGATTGAATTTCCATTGGAATTTCAGCAATTTCATCTAAGAAAACTGTGCCTCCATCAGCTATTTCTAATTTACCGATTTTGCCATCTTTACTGGCACCTGTAAAAGCACCTGGCTCATAACCAAAAAGTTCAGCTTCAAAGAAGTTCTTAGGTATAGTACTACAATCTATATAAACAAAGGGGTTATTACTTCGCAGGCTTTCGTTATGGATTATTTCTGCAAACATAGTTTTACCTGTTCCGCTTTCGCCTCTTATTAGTACTGTAGCATCGGTTTTAGACACTTTTTTCATATAATTAAGAATTTCCTTCATTTTATCACTGTGTACAATGATATTTTCTATATTTTCAATACCATTTTCCTTTTCCATAGCCTTATTCTTGTAGTAGATCATTTCTTTTTCTAGATCGGATATTCTATTAAGTAATAGTTTAATAAAGTCAGACTCCAGTGGTATGACTTGCCTTAATACTGCCTTTGATTCAAAGATTGGACTTTCAAAAATAATATATTCATTTCCTTTGATAACTTGCTGCCATATAGCTGGCTGTCCTTTAGCCAATACTTGGCTATATTTGGTATGCCATTTTAGAGCTTTTATATTTTTATTTTCTATAGAAAGAGAGTGATTCAATGAAAATTCTCTATATTCTTTATTTATTTTAACTATTACACCATTGCTATCAATAACAGCTAGGTAATTTGGTATACTATCTATTATAGTCTGATTGAAGCTGTTAATCTCTAAGGCATTTTTAAGAGCTTCATTTAGTTTTTCATTGTCTTCAGTAAAACGCTTAGTCTGATATTGTACTAGTTTATAGTTTTTTACTAAGTTTAAAGAATGAACGGTTAAATTCACAAGGTTAATGTCTTTTTTTTCTGAATCAATAAAGGAGTTGTAATGTTTTGTGCTATACGTTTTTTGTGTTACTTCAAATTCACAAAAATCATTACCTAAACTATTACATTTAACTTCTGCTGCATCCATATCTTGATTTGTTATGGTGCTTATAGCTCCTGCTAAAATTCCAGCTTCAAAATAGCATACAGGTTTTCCGATATATTCCATATTGCTGCATGTAAAACATTTGTATAATCTAATTAAAATTTTTTCATCAGATATGTAAGTGATTCTTATTTGGCCTATTCCTAATTCAGTTATCTTTTCTGATAGGATATCGTAATCAGTTATATTTAATTTACTGCCGATATTTTTAGCGGTATTATAGTATAAATCTTCTTCAATTATCTTTAATTTACTTTGGGTATTTACCGTATTTAGTATAGTCTTTAGGCTTTCTTCAAAATCATTATGATTTTCATAATTAAAAATGCTATTATTACTCAAAAGAATTCTCCTTTCCTTTTTAGTTTTTATTAGTATTATATCATAGAAATATGTCGAAAATATGTTTTACTTAACTTACTAGTTTGATTAAATACTTTAAATTATAATATTGTAAAAAACATAGACTATGTTAAATTGTTATTGTCACGTTCTTGTGAATTCTGTAATAAAAAAATACTAATACCCACAACTTGTGGATATTAGTATTTTTTATTTTGAATACTTTACCGTAATTAAATTTAAACAATATTCAACTTTTAACTTCTAAGAATCTTATTATACGTACTAGTGTTTATCTTTATTTCCATTTTCTTTATTATTTTCTTTGCTAGCTTTCATTTCTTGACCTTTGTTTTCTTTTACTGTGTCAGCTTTACTGTTATTTGTAACAGTGGTATGGTTGTTAACAGTATTTTCAGTAGTAACATCAGCAGTATTAGTAGAAGTAGTAGTATCAGTATCTGTATTTGTACTTGTAGTATTAGTATTAGTATTAGTATTAGTATTAGTATCTGTATTTGCAGCTGTGTTAGTTGTAGTAGTTTCATTATTTAATGCTGGAGAAGTTCCAGTTGTTGTATTCGTATCTTCTGAAGTGGTAGTATTTGCTGCATCCTTAGCTTGTTCTTTTTTGTCTTTCTTAGCTTGTTTCTTTAGTTGACCTACTCCACCTTTCATAGCTTGCTTCTTTGCTTCAACTACTTGACTGAATTTTTCATTCTCAGTGTTTAGAGCCTGCTGAGCTTGCTTTAAAGTATCTTCAGCAGTTTTTATTGCTTGCTCATCACCAGCTTTTTTAGCTTGTTCTAGACTTTTTTCAGCTTCTTTTACTGCCTTTTTAGTTTGAAGTAATATTTGTCTTTCTTTAATAACTGCTGCTATTGCTTCTTTCTTTCTTGTTTGCATTTCTATAACTTGTGATATAGTTTCTTTTGCATTTCCAGAAACTTTGTTTTCTATATTTTTTAAAACCTCTATAGATTTTAGTTGTTTATCAGCTATTGTAATTTCTAAATTTTTAAGTTCATCTAATTTTATAGCACTATCAGTAGTACCATTAGATGCTTTATCAATGGCATCTGCCACCTTTTCTTGAGCTTCGGTAATTTTATCATTATATTCATTTATTATTTCATTTGAAAGCCCTGTTTTACCTTTCTCAGCCATTACTTCGCTTTCTCCAAGTCTTTCTTCTGCTACATCTGCTAGAGCTTCAGCTTTCTTATCATCACCGGAAGCCATACTAATCTTCAAGTTATCTAAAGCCTTATCCATAGGGTATACTATAATGTTATCGGGAGTTATACCCGCCTTATCTGCAAGTGTAGCAGAGGTAGTGTCGGCAAATACCTTTCCTCCTAAATTTAATGATACAACTAAAGCTGTGACAAATAATCCTATCTTTTTCATGTTTATTCCTCCTAAAGTTCTTTATCGTATTTTTTTCATAAATATTTACGGAGGGTATTTTATTTTTAGAGGGGTAAATAAAAATATATTAAAAACTAAAATACCTCGTATTGATAGAAATGAAACTACTCACTATTTTCATAGGGCAGTTACTTAAAAAGATTCTCTTGGACGTGTTTTGCTATATTTAATTTATGACAATGCTATTTTTACGCAAAAAAGATGGCTAAAATAGCCATCTAAAAAAATGTGTTAATTATATTGGTTTACTGGTATGTAAAAGATATTGAAGGAATGAACGTATCTGGAACTTTGAAAACTTCACTTATCTTTCTTTCTTCTAAATTGTAACGATATAAGGCATTAGGGTACATTGTTATTCCAAAAAAATCCTTTGATTTAGTTCCTGTAGGAATAGCTACAAAATAAATGTATTGTTCATTAGAACTCAAACATGCTGTATAAGGTTGAGAAAGTTCAATAATTTTGTTAGTTTCTTTGAGTTGTTCCTCAGTTACTTTACTCTCCTTTAAATCTAGCTTATAGAATCCCGTTTCATTCTTTATTTTTTGTAATAACACAAACGGGGAAAATTATTATTTTTATCTTTAACTGAATAACTTTAAAGTTACTTAGTTTATAGATCTTTAAATACTTTAATAAATTGGAAAGTAATAATAAATTTATTCTATAATTGAAGACCTGAAATTGATTAACGTTTAGTATATCTTATTCAGCGAGAAATATTATGCCTTTGGTATTTATATCCATAGATATTATAGTTATAATAAAAATAAGGGATATATTATAAGAACATAGAAGGAGAGAATATAATGTATTTTACGAGATGTAGGTTTTTGGAATGGAAATTATTAGAATTAGAAATTCCTAATGTTGAAAAAGACTTGCATATGCAAGATAAAGAAGTAATATTAAATGCTATTTTAAAAGAATAATTAAAAAGTAAGTGCTCTTACACAATAAAGAAATATTTATTTGAGAGGAGAAAAAATAAATGAAAATAGCTAATGGAGTGGAAATGCTTGAAATATCTACTAATGCTATGGGAATACCCAGTATAGTTAACCCAACACTTATTTGTGATAATGATACAGTAATTCTCGTCGACGCTGGATATCCGGGGCAATTACCCGAAATTCGTGAGGCAATTGAGAAGGTTGGTGTGTCACTTGATAAACTAAATATGGTGATTCTTACCCATCAGGACATTGATCATATTGGAAGTGTTTCCAGTATTCTAAAAGAGTTGCCTAATAGTGTGAAAATACTTGCTCATGAAGAGGAAAAAGCATATATTGAGGGAGATAAGCTCCTAATTAAGACAGCTCAACTAGAAGCCAAATTGAACTCATTACCAGAGGAGATGAGATCAATCTATGAAAAACTCAAAGCCGGTTATCAAAACTGCAAAGTCAAAGTAGATAAAACGTTAATCGATGGTGAGGAGTTACCGTACTGCGGGGGAATTACGGTTATTTATACTCCAGGTCACACTTTGGGGCACATTTGCCTGTATCTTAAACAGAGTAAAACGCTTATAACTGGTGATGTCTTAGTGGTTAAAGGTGGAATACTTGCAAAAGCTTCTTCATTTACTAATTTTGATATGGATTTAAGTATAAAATCTCTGAAAAAGTTAACAAAATATGATATTGAAACAGTAATCTGTTATCATGGTGGTTTATATAAGGATAATGTCAATCAGTGTATTAAAGAATTGGCAAAATAGAAAGACTAAATGTCACATACCAAGGTTCCAGTCCAACTAAAGATAATCTTTTAAGTCCAAGACATTATGCTCTCCACATTGTACCAAAAGGTCCACCTGGATTTACAGCTTTATTTACGATCTTAAAAGTACCTTGGACATTTAAACCATACGGATCATTGGTCAGCGAAGGAAGTAATTCAGCAATTAGAAGATTCCTTACAGGCTTTGCGTACTGATTATAATTGAAATCAGCACTGCCCAATCAATATCTAAAATGAAGGCCGTACAGGTAACGACTGTACAATCAGAGTATCATAAGGAGGTTATATATAATGGAAAATAAAGTTGTAATAATCACCGGTGGAAGCGAAGGTCTTGGTTCGTTGCTCTGTTGTGTACCTAGGGGGCATGGATACCAACTGGCATGAAGAAAGAAATCCTGAATTCTTAAACCCGGAAGACGTAGGAAGATTTATACCTCTATTACGACCTTTGTAATAGGTAATGGTTGATTACTGTGAAATTTCATTTTCAATATACTTAATAATTTTCTCATATTTTAGCAAATTAAACGACTTCCTTAGTTTTTTGCTAACACAGATAATGATTTTATTCCTTTATATTTAAATTGTGTTATAATATTATAAATAAAATATTAAATTTTCAAAAGAACATTTGTGTTTATAGGTGAATATGTTTCTTTATATATATTTAGAAATTTGCCGCTAAACAAGATGTAAAAAACAAAAGGGGGCTTTTTTAAATGTCAAGAGTGTATAATTTTTCTGCAGGACCAGCTGTATTACCGGAAGAGGTGCTTAGAGAAGCAGCAGAAGAAATGTTAGATTATAAAGGTACTGGTATGTCAGTTATGGAGATGAGTCATCGTTCTAAGGCTTTCGAGGGAATCATTGGGGACGCCGAAAAAGCGTTAAGAGACTTAATGAATATACCTGATAACTACAAGGTGCTATTCCTTCAAGGTGGAGCATCTCAACAATTTGCAATGATTCCAATGAACTTAATGAAAAATAGAGTAGCTGATCATATTAACACAGGACAGTGGGCTAAGAAGGCTATTTCTGAAGGAAAGTTATATGGAAAGATTAATGTTATAGCTTCTTCTGAGGATAAGACTTTTTCATACATACCAGATGTAAAGAATTTAAAGATTTCTGATGATGCAGATTATGTTTATATATGTCATAACAACACAATATATGGAACTAAATATAACGAACTTCCAGAAACAGGTGACAAAATATTAGTAGCTGATATGTCTTCAGATATATTATCCGAGCCTGTAGATGTAACTAAATATGGACTTATTTTTGCTGGAGTTCAAAAAAATATAGGTCCTGCAGGAGTTGTTGTAGTAATAATTCGTGAAGACTTGATTACAGATGATGTACTACCAGGTACTCCAACTATGTTAAGATATAAGACTCATGCAGATAATAATTCACTGTATAATACACCACCAGCATATGGAATATACATATGTGGAAAGGTATTTAAGTGGGTTCAAAATAAAGGTGGTCTAGAAGCAATGAAGAAGATCAATGAAGAAAAGGCGTATTTACTATATGATTACCTTGATTCAAGTAGTATGTTCAAGGGAACAGTTGTAAAGAAGGATCGTTCTTTAATGAATGTACCTTTTGTAACTGGTTCGGATGAATTAGATGCCAAGTTTGTAAAAGAAGCTAAAGCTGCTGGGTTTGAAAACTTAAAGGGACACAGAACTGTTGGTGGTATGAGAGCAAGTATATACAATGCTATGCCAATAGAAGGGGTTAAGGCTTTAGTAGACTTTATGAAGAAATTCGAAGAAGAAAACAAATAGGAAGAATTATTAAATAAATTAAGTTTAGGGGGATCAAAAATTTTGATTCCCCTCTTGAATTTAGTTTTCCTTTAAATTTGTGCTAGCACAGATAGTGACTTTGTTGAAAAAATAATTCCAAATGAGAATTTTTTGTTTGTTGGTGAGTCAGATGGTGGTTACCAGTCAAATACATGGACTTTTATTAATATGTCCTGTTATAATAGCAGATATAAAAAAGCTCAATACTCAAGTTGAGTAGTAGGCCATAATATTTGTATTTTAGATAGTTTATGTATCTTTAGTAGATAAACTAAATCAGGCGTGTCTGTATACTTAATATTGAGTATACGTGAAAAATATAGAGAATAACTAAGCTAGTTTTAAATAGGTACACATAAGGACTATATGTTGTAAAATAAAACATGATAGGATAACATTCGTCGCTGAGAAAACGGCAAACAACTGAGCGAAAATTTCTAGTCAAAAATATGTTGACAAAGATTTAGCTTGTGTGATACTATATGAAAGCCGTCAACAACATAATAAGTTACTCAATAATGCAACTGTAGGTTGGTAATAAATTACTAGTTGACAGGCTGAAAGAAGCATGATAAGATGTAAATCCAGTCGCAAGTGAGCGACAAGATCTTTGAAAATTAAACAGAGTGAGATAAGAAAACTTATCTATTAAATAAACCAGCAATTCTTTTGAG
>NZ_JABAIW010000029.1:0-61599 GCF_014231265.1 Clostridium sp. DJ247
ATATTATATATATAAGTAATATTATAATTTTTCTTTTAACAGGAATTATTCTAGATACTTGTTTATAAGTAAAATTTACAAATTTATAAAATAAAAATGAAAATACAAAGGTTAATAGTACTAGTGTTATCATATCTTTTATAGAATAGAATAACACTAGCAATATAAAAAAGGCAAAAAGCTTTTTAATAAAATCTTCTGCAAATATTCTTTTAAATAGTACCATAAAAATCTCCTTCTAATGCATTTTGTTTTTTAATTTCGAATACATTCCTTTATATAAATTAATATACTATTAAAATATAAATAAATCTAGAAAAATATATAAATATATTGTGGTTAAACTGTAATACTAGTTACATATTCTAAAATTATATACCAATAGTGTTTACTAATATGAATTCTTTAATAAATTGATTAAATTTCTTTATATTGTTCATAATATTAATGAAAGCTCAATAACTAATAATTTTCAGTACGAACATAGTTATAAGCTTTTTAACATTTTGATCCCCCTAAAATGTTATTTATAATATAGCAATAGAAAAGGCTGATATTTCAAGTATCAGCCTTTTCTATTAATAATGTGTAACATGTAGTTTAAATGTTTCTATATCAATGTTCTAGTATTTTTCTATGTTCCTATGAATATATATAAGTCTAAGGGGGTGTTATTATGGGTTATGGACTTTTTGCTATATTTAGTACTTTTGGATTTATTGTATTTTTTATATTATTAGGTTTAATTATATATGGTCTAATTCTTTTTATACAGCTTAGTAGTCTTGGAATTAGGGCTTTAAATATATACCTAAAAAATAATGAATAAATTATGATTGCATATGATATAGTTTTTTATAATAATACTACATATACTTGAATAAATTTGATTAATATGCATAAACTTTATACTGCTGAGGCAATGTAACATTATTCACATAAAAGGTTAACATCTAAATTAAATTTGTTTCAACTTAAAATAACCCTGATATTTTTCAGGGTTATTTTAATATGTGTTCTTATCTTCTATGCTCTATTAAATCTATTCCACCAAGTACCACATGAGCTAAACCAAAACCTAATACAGCTGTTTCTATCATGGGTAGAACATTTCTTGTTCTTAAACCCCTTCTTTTTATATCTCTAGATCTTAAAGCAGCTGCACCTACTGTTACTGCAGCACCAAGCACTGTAGGAACTATTCCTTCTCTCATAATTATTTCCTCCTAACACTTAGTATTTTAAATTATTTTTGAATTTGTATTATACCTTTATTTTTAATGTTAAATCATAAGTAATCATCTAAAGCTGTGATGAAATATAACCTTTGTGTACACTATAAGTATGTGCTGTTTTAAACTTATTACCCTGTTTAATTACATACAGTACCTGTAATATTTATCAATAATACCATAAGTTTATTTGCTAAATGTGCTGTATGTCTTTATTTTTCATATAATTCTGAAGCTGGTACATGGTAAAGTTGTCCAGTTTGCAAGTCTTTCACATTAGCTGTACCACTTGCTTCTTGTATACTTTCAATCCATATAGGACTATTTTTATATAATACATTTACTGTACCAAAAGAATTAAATATTTCTTCAAGTTTTTTAAACTCCATAATATCACCTCTTTATAAATATGGAACTTTTAAATTTAATTTAAAAGTTTCGTACCTATATTTATATTAAAAGTTTATACTTTTCTTCAATTATTAATCCCTTAAGTTTATTCTAGTAATTGCAATATATAACATAAAAAACATTAATATACTTTTGTTACTTTTTCAACAAAACAATAAATGAATATTATAAAAACAACTGGTAAAGCTAGTATTAAAAGAAAAGGAGGCTTCCTATATGATTGGATTTATATTTAAAATCATTGTTTATCCTATTATATTACTAATTTCAGACTATTTATTTAAAGATATATATTATTCCTATACATATGAAACTTTCTTTGTTGGTGTACTCCTTGCTATAACAATATATTTAGTAGAACTAGTATTGTTTAGACCTGGCACCTTGCTAATTACTACTGCCGCAGATTTTTTATCAATATTTACCGTAATATATTTATCACAATTTATGTTTCCTGGAGTAACTGTAAATCTAATAGGTTGTTCTATTGCTTCAACTCTATTAGCAACTATACAGTTTCTTCAACATATATTTTTAATTTATAACTACAAAACAAAAAAATTGGAGTAACTAAGCTTACTCCAATTTTATTTATCCTTTTTCCCATTTAATTCATATATTTGTGGTTCAATTCTCTCTTCTTTAATTGTACCATCACTATTATAACCAGTTTGCATAGTAGGTACAATCTTAACAGTCTTTAGCTTATCAGGAGTTCTATTGGCTTCATTAATTTCTATACGCTCCTCTAATTCTTCTTTTCCCATTTTCTTTCCTATCATATGTTGCCTAACCATACTACCTCTCCTTTCTAAAAATATGTTTTCCATAGAGAGGTATTTTATTCTTAAGTTTTATCCAATGACTATCCGCTCTAACGCTCCATCTGATTCAAGTTTTACTTTATGCAATTATTTAAAGCTTTTCTCTATTTGTCCTTTAAACAACCTGTGAGTATGTGTACTGAGTGATTGTTTAATCAACACATTATTATGTGCTGTGTTGTGTTCAATATATTGCTCAAAGTCATATAAACACATACAAGATATCTTTAAACCATGAATTAATTCTTCTAAATTTTCTTCGAAACTTAAGAAGTCTTTTGGTAATAAATCTTTCATTATATAACTTACCTGTCCTATAATTCTTATACCCGAATATCCCTGAGTATATATATTATTTTCACAATCTCTAAGCTCTATCTTTACTGCTTTATTTCCTGCTTCTTTATGTAAATTTATTATTCTATTAATATCAAAATAAGATATGTCTTCAGTATATTTATCTAAACATTTACAAACTCTGTCATATAGTTTCGGTTCTGCACATAAATATATATATTCATTTCTTTCTATACAATCTTTTATATATTTATACATATTCACCATTAAATGATCAATTCCAAAATAATAAAAAACACAATGGTTACCAAATTTATAATAATCCATCATAACAACTACCCTTTTCAACTAATATTTTATTCGTTGACTGCTCGCTCTAATATTCCCATCTTTATAGGAAACTCCTTTTCCTATGGGGAGACCAGTCCTCACAGAGTAAGTAATCATATCAAATTCACAGGCTTTGTATGTGTGCTTAACCGATTTGTACAAAATCATAGGTTCTCTGCTTAATTGGGAGTAAAGAACGGCTACGTTCTTGAATAACGTTTTCTAAGCTTCAAAAAAGTGAAGGCTTTCCTGAAGCCAAGAACCCTGTTTATTTATGTATTCTACATAAGGTATTAATTTTCCTTCTAGAAATTTATTATAATTTTCAATTTATATATTCATGAGTACTCTCTTAATTTTTTTCATATCTGTTAAGTCAAAATTATACATTTATTTAATTAGTAAAACTAATATATATAATATATTAAGGACTAATGACATAAAACTCATTAGTCCTTAATATACTAAAAATGTTTTGTAATTTCTTTTTGTACTCTCCTAATATCTTTTTGCCTTAAGCTAGTTTCTTGTTTAATCTTTGCCCCTGTTTCACCATCAAGAAGCATCTCTCTTACTTTTGACTTAGGTTTATCTATTCCATTACTCATAACTTATACCCCCTATTTCTTACCTTCCATCTTCATTCTTGCTTTAGTAACATCATGTTCACTAAGTTCGGTTATTTCTTTTATTTCTCCCATTCCTATTCCTTTATCAATTAAGTCCTTAGCTGTTTCCATAGATCTTTCATGTGTTCCTTTATTTCTCCATCTGCCCAAAATTATCACCTTACCCTTTTACATTTATAACTTTTCCTGTGTCTACTAATTCCTCTACAGGCACATAAACAGTTTCTTTCTTATCCATAATTTTCACTAATACCCTACCTGCTTTATCATCTATACTATCAAGCCATACTGGATGTTCTTCATATAGTACTTCTATGTTAGCTGGGGAATCCATTATTTCTCTAGCCCTTCCTAAATTCATAGCAGTTTACCTCCATAAATTAGTCTTTTTATTTTAATAAAAATTAAATATGTTATCTATAACTAGTTTTAGTTGTCTACTAATAATTTATACAGCTAAAATATCCTATATTAGATGAAAGAATGCAATACTGTAATGTCAATGTAAAATATTTTCACAAAAATAGATGCTTATTAATTATATAAGCATCTATAGTTGTTTTTAGCATATTTTAAACTAGACTTAATTGCAATATTATTTTAGTTCAATGGTTTAATCCTTATAGAAAACTATAACATCATCGCAAAAATAATACTTTTCTTCTGTGTCTTTGTCTTGTATTTTTCCTTCACTATCAATATAAATTATATCCCCTATATTAAAATTTACTACATCATTCTTTAAGACATTACAAACATCTCCGTTTTCCTTTTTATATATGACATAATCTCCAACATAACATACTATAGTAGCTTTCATAATTTTTATCCTTACCCTAACTATTTTACTATTATCTCGTATATAGAATAAAATAACAGTAAAAAATTATCAACCTTATTTTATAGGTATAGGATCAATATATCTTTTTATTATACACTCCAGTTTTCTTTGCTGTTTTTTCCGTTTTTATTTTCCGCTTTATAGTTGGCACTTCTTGAATGATACTTAGCACTATTAGGATCATTGGACCATTTTTTAAGCTGTGTTTTTCTATGTTCCATCATAATACTTTTCTCCTTCTCTATAATAAATTTTTATAATAACTCTTAATACATATTAATCTAAATGTTTTTCAGACATAGTTCCAAACTTAGCTCTTGAACTTTCATCCTGTGGATCATGATCAATGTGCTTTTTTCTAAATCTTCCATCTGATTTTTTATTATTATTTGTATACTTCATTTTGTTTTGCATGGCTACATCTCCTTTCTTGTACTAGCTTTTCCATGAACTCAGTTTTTATTCTTAAGTAATAATTACGCACTTACATTCATATATGTTTTTATAAATTTATTATAAAATTTGCATGAATTAGCATTTATTTTTTTCATTTGATATAATATAGTTACTATTTAGGAACACTTATAAATGTTATTAGTTTCATAGGGAGGTTTGTACAATGATTTTTAAGTTACCAAAATATCACTCACCTGATTTTAGTGAAGAACTTTTTAAGTCTTCTCCAAATGTAGTAACAGGGAAAGTAACTATAAAAGGCGTAGCTCCAGATAACTATCATGCAACGTCAATATATCCAGAATACTTTAAAATAGAGGGTAATTGGATTTTAGCTTCACAAAGTCGTATGGACTGTGTAGTTGTTGTTGATGAAAATAATGATCTTCAAGTAAAAGAATTTAGAAATCTAAATATAGATGATAACGTAATACTAGGAAGAAGTGAGAATGCAGAAGATGGTATCTATGTTCATGTACAATGTTTTCAACAAACTACCAGCGAAGAGCAGTCTTTTGCTTTCCGCTCTGGCAGAACAAGAGAAAGTTCATACTCAAAAGATTATGATAGCTTATATGAACTTCTTAAATATGAAAAAGAACATGGTTTTATATTATGGGTTTTAGGACCTGCAGTTATATTTGATCATGATTCAAAAAATGCTATGGCAGATTTAATTAGTAAAGGTTATGTAGATGCTCTCTTTGCAGGTAACGCCTTAGCCACACATGATTTAGAAGGTTCTTTACTTCGTACTGCATTAGGTCAAGACATATATACCCAACATTCAGTTTACAATGGCCATTATAATCATATAGATATTATTAATAAAGCTAGACGTGCAGGATCTTTAGACAAATTTATTGAGCAAGAAAATATTAAGGATGGAGTAGTTTATACTTGTATCAACAACAATATACCTCTTGTATTAGCTGGCTCCATAAGGGATGATGGACCTCTTCCCCCTGTCATATCGGATGTTTATGTTGCACAGGATGAAATGAGATCTTATTGTAAAAAAGCTACCACAGTGATTTGTATGGCAACGCAATTACACACCATAGCAACCGGCAATATGACCCCAATGTACAAAGTTGAAGAAGATAAAATACGTCCAGTTTACATTTATACTGTTGATATTTCTGAATTTGGTGTTAACAAGCTTAGAGATAGAGGAAGTCTTGAAGTAACTTCCATAGTTACCAACGTTCAAGATTTTATTGTAAATATTAATAATAATCTAAAATAAGAGTTGTAATCTTCTCTTTATTGTTACATTGTTTGAATTCCAAAACCTGTATATAATATTAATTAAAATCATATACTATATACTTTGTATATTAGAATCTGGAGGTATACTTAATGTTAAAGCGTGACTTAACGTCAGAACTAGTAAAAAACTTCAATGAAATTCTTGATAAAATATTGATTTATAAAAAAGAAAATAAATATGATGAATGTTTAAATTTAATTGATAACGCTTTTAAAGACATATTTAGGTTGAGTTCTAAATTTTTTAATTCTTTTTCCCATGAAAATTTAATAGATATGATAAAAACTGATGGTACAATAAATTCAGATAAGTGCATTATGATGGCTAAGCTTTTAGAAGAAGAAGGAGAGATATTTGAAAAACAAAATAATCTTGATGAAGCCTTTTATATGAACTTAAAATCTATAAATCTTTTTTTAGAGGCATACTTAAATAAAGATAATAACTGTGATTTAGACTACTATTTTTCTGATATAGATAAATTACTTGAGCTGGTATCAGAATATAAGCTACCAGTATCTCTACAGAATAAAATAATAGATTATTATGCAAAGAACCAAGAATATGATAAAGCTGAAAATACTTTATATGAAATTTTAGATGCTAGTTCTTTTAGTGAAGATTCTATAAGAGATGCTCTAGATTTTTATGAAAAGTTATTAACTAAGGATGATGAAACTTTAAATAAAGCCAACCTTCCAAGAGAAGAAATTGAAGAAAGTATAACTTCTTTAAAGCAGAAGTTATAAAACTTCTTAGTTAAAGCAAATTAAAAAACACTATCAAATTTATTAAATTACATAAATCTGATAGTATTTTTTCTAAATAACTTAATATTAAATTAATTTTTTATTCAGTTAAATTATCTATAGAAATTCCTAATTCTTTTATCTGAGCTTCATCAACTACATTTGGTGCTTCAGACATAGGACAATATGCACTTTGATTTTTAGGGAATGCTATTACATCTTTTATATTTTCAGTTCCTGCTAGAAACATAACTAGTCTATCAAGTCCAAAAGCAAGTCCGCCATGTGGTGGTGGTCCATATTTAAATGCTTCCAACAAGAATCCAAATCTTTCCCAAGCACTTTCTTGAGATATTCCTATAACCTCAAACATTTTTTCTTGAAGCTTAGTATCATGTATTCTGATACTTCCTCCTCCAAGTTCTTCTCCATTAAGAACTATATCATATGCTTTAGCTCTAACCCTACCTGGATCACTATCTAAATATTGGATATCTTCATCCATAGGCATAGTAAATGGATGGTGTTCTGCTTGAAATCTTTCTTCTTCTTCATTATATGAAAGTAGTGGAAACTCTGTTATCCAAACAAATCTGAATTCTTTATTATTTTCAAGAATTCCTAATTCTTTTGCTAAATGAAGTCTTAATGCACCTAAACTTTGGAATACAACACTATTTTTATCGGCTACTATTAAAATTAAATCTCCAACCTTTGCATCCAATTTAGTTAATATTGCTTCTGTTTCTTCTTCTTTTAGGAATTTTGCTATAGATGCTTTAACACCATCTTCTTTATAAGCTATCCATGCTAGGCCTTTTGCTTTGTATGTCTTAACAAATTCTACTAATTTATCTATTTGTTTTCTACCCATATTTGCGCAATTTTCAGCTTTAATAGCTCTTACTGAACCACCATTTGAAAGTGCATCTTGAAATACTTTAAAATCAACTGATTTAACAGTTTCACTTAAGTCATTTATCTCCATACCAAATCTTAAATCTGGTTTATCTGATCCGTATTTCTCCATAGCTATTTTATATGGCATTCTCTCTATAGGAATTTTAATATCTACACCAGCTACCTCTTTAAAAACTTTTTGTATAAGCTTTTCATTTAGTTTTATCACATCATCTTCCTCAACAAATGAAAGCTCCATATCTATTTGAGTAAATTCTGGCTGTCTATTTGCTCTTAAATCTTCATCTCTAAAACATTTTGCAATTTGAAAATATCTATCATAACCTGACACCATCAAAAGCTGTTTAAAAAGCTGAGGAGATTGTGGTAATGCGTAGAATTTTCCTAGGAAATTTCTACTTGGTACTAAATAATCTCTAGCACCTTCTGGTGTACTCTTAGTAAGTATTGGTGTTTCCATTTCTAAAAAATTATTTTCATCCAAAAAGTCTCTTGCAACTTTTGTAACTTTATGTCTTGTTATGAAAATTTTTTGCATATCTGGTCTTCTCAAATCAAGATATCTATACTTTAATCTTACATTTTCAGCAGCATCTAAATTTTCCTTTATGTATATAGGTGGAGTTTCTGATTCTGATAATATGTTTATTTGTTCTCCTTTTAACTCTACGATTCCTGTGGGCATATCAGCGTTCGGAGCCTCTCTTCTTACTATAGTCCCAGTAACTGCTATACAGTACTCTGATTTAACTGTATCAGATTTCTCAAATGCTTCTTTATTTATTTCCTCTCCAAATACCACCTGAAGTATCCCTGTTCTATCTCTTAAATCAACAAATATTAAGCCTCCAAGATTTCTTTTTCTTTGTACCCATCCCATAACAGTAACCTTGTTATCAATATGAGCTTCTCTCAACTCTCCACACATTATGGTTCTCTTCAATCCTCTTAGCGCTTCTCCCATGTTCCTAATCCTCCAATAAATTAATTTCTTGCTCTATGTTAACTTTTCAAGTCGCATATCTGTATAGGGTTCCAAAGTAGAAACTTAACTTATACTCCGGAATATGTTGCCAAACTTCAGCACGTTAAAAACTTTTAATCAGTCTAAAGTTCGTGTTTTAAGCAGAGAGCCAAAATCTGTGATTTTGTGCGAATCGCTTACTCATCTGACGTAAGGAAGAGGAGTTTCATATAAAATAAGAAACTTTGATAAACTCGTACCTCAGTCCGGACCAACTTATCAATTCCCATTGATAAGTCGCTCGTTGAAAGCCATTCAGGCTTTCAACCATATCAAAGCTCCTAAGATTTTCTAAAAACACTTCACTAAGACTGATAAAAAAGTTTTTAAATGTGCTCCAGTTTTGTCAACATATTCCTACGTATAAGTTAAATTTTCACTGTAGTACTAACTAACTCTACTATGCTATCTAAATTATTTAAGCTAACTTCAAATTGCTCTCCATCACTCATTCTCTTGATCTTAGCTATACCAGATTGTAATTCATTTTCTCCAAGTATCACTGTAAATCTAGCACCTATTTTGTTTGCATATTTCATTGATGCCTTAACGCTTCTATTCATGTGGTCACAATCACACTTTATGCCAATTTTTCTTAAGCTGTTTATTAGCTTAAAGGTTTCTATTTTTGCAGCTGCTCCCATAGCACCTACATATAAGTCTATATAGCTTAAATCAGGTATTTCTATACCCTCTGTTTCTAAAGTCATTAAAAGCCTTTCAATACCTACGGCAAATCCAAAAGCAGGAATATCTGGTCCACCTAGCTCTTCAATAAGTTTATCGTATCTTCCTCCGCCACAAACGGTTAAATCTTTATATATTATTTCAAAAACAGTTTTAGTATAATAATCTAATCCTCTTACTATCTGTGGATCAACAGTATATTTGATACCTATTGCATCTAAATATTTCTTTAATTCTTCAAAATGATCTTTACACTCATCACATATATAATCAAGTATTGTAGGTGCATTTTTAGTTATCTCTTTGCATTTTTTTTCCTTACAATCAAGAATTCTCATTGGATTTCTCTCAAATCTTGATTTACAGGTACCACACAATGTTTCGTAATTTTCTTGTAAAAATTGTTTTAATGCATCGTTAAACTTTTTTCTACACTCTGGACAACCTAAGCTATTTATATTTAAGCTTAAATCCTTTAATCCAAACTCATCTAGGGCTCTAATTGCTATACTTATACCTTCTGCATCAATTGAAGCCTCTTTTGAACCAAAAACCTCTACTCCAAATTGATGAAATTGTCTTAGTCTGCCTTTTTGCATTTTTTCATATCTGAAAGCTGGTGTAAAATAATAAAGCTTTGTAGGCTGAGAATCTGCATATAAGCTATTTTCTACAAATGCTCTAACAGCTGGTGCCGTTCCTTCTGGTTTTAATGTAACACTTCTTCCACCTTTATCTTCAAAGGTATACATTTCCTTTTGAACCACATCAGTAGTTTCTCCTACTCCCCTTGTAAATAATTCTGTATTTTCAAATATAGGAGTTCTTATTTCCCTTATTCCATATGTTTTTGCTAACTCTTCAAATTTCTGTTCAACATAATGCCACTTATATGAATCTCCAGGTAACACATCTTTTGTACCCTTTGGAGCTTGTATTGCCATTTTATTTCCTCCTCTTAATCCAAACAGTTAAGTTTATATAGATAGCACGCCCGAAATTTAACTTATACGACCGTATATATTACCATGTTTCGTCACGTTAAATATTTTTTATTAGTCTAAAGCTCAAATTTAAGCAGAGAGCCAAAATCTGTGATTTTGTGCGAATCGCTTACTCCTCTGACGTAAGGAAGAGGAGTTTCATTAACCTAAGAACTTTGATAAACTCGTACCTCAGTTCGGACCAACTTATCAATTACCATTGATAAGTCGCTGGTTGAAAGCCATTTAGGCTTTCAACCATATCTAAAGTTCTAAGGCTTTTCTCAAATTTTCGCTAAGACTAATAAAAAAATATTTAAATGTGACTTCAACATTGGTAATATATACTTACGTATAAGTTAAATTTAAGTGTGAGTATCTATATTAAATATAAAATTATACTTTATATAGTGTATCTAAAATATTTATCTTCTTTTCAACCATTTCCTTAACTCTATTTGTATATTCTTTTACATCTTTCAGGTTAAAATGTCTCTCAATCCTATTCTCATCCATAAATACAACTTTAGTAACAGCATCTGCACCACAGGATATAATAGTCTGTCTCTCTTCCATCATTTGTATATTATATAGACCTTCTTTTCCTTCTTTAGTATAACCTACATTCTCCATGTTTCCTACCATATTTTTTTGTCTATACATATAATATGGTTTCATTTTTAATTTTTCAGCAAGTTTTGCTGTTTCCTCGTACATTAAATTTAATTCATGCTGATCTGAAACAGAAACTTTCTGCTTATTTATTATGTTCTCATGAAGCCTTGAGCCTCTTTTTATAGACATGCCATGAACAGTTATACTTTCTGGATTAAGCTTTAGTATTTCTTCACAAGTATTCTTAATATGCGCCAAATCTTCTCCTGGTAAGCCTACTATAATGTCCATATTTATGTTTTCCATTCCACATTTTCTTGCCATATTAAATTTATCTATTATATCTTCTACTGTGTGAATTCTTCCAATAACCTTTAAAGTATCATTATTCATGGTCTGAGGGTTTATGCTAATTCTATCCACATTATATCTCTTCATACTTTCCAATTTGCTAAGAGTTATACTATCCGGTCTTCCACACTCTACTGTAAATTCCCTTATATTATTATTCAGTATAAAGCTTTCATATATATGCTGCATTGTTTTTTCAAATTGCTCATCACTAACTGATGTAGGAGTTCCTCCTCCAAAATAAACGCACTGAATCTTTAAATTATTATCTTTTACATATTTAGCAGTAGCTTCAATGTCATAGAATAAGGCTTCAAGATATGGATTCACCATATTTTTACAACTTTCAATAGGATTAGACGTGAAAGAACAATAAAGGCATCTAGTTGGGCAGAAGGGCATACCTATGTAGATGCTAATGGTTTTAGCATCTTTGTTTACTAATTCTCTCTCAATATTTGCAACTTCTATACAAAGTCTTGCTTTGTCCTCACGTACATGAAAATTCTTTTTAAAATAGTTAACTATATAGTCATAATCTTTACCTTCTTCTATTAACAATAAAGCCTTCTTACTTGGTCTTATACCAATTAAACTCCCCCATGGCATATCTTTTTTCGTTATTTTAGTGAAATACTCAAATATAGCTTTTTTAATGCCTTCCTTATGGGTTAAATCTGAATCTAGAAAAATTTCTAATTTATTCTCTTCGTTTAAAATATTAATTTTCTCATTGAGAATTTCAATATAAAAATCCCAATCCTTATCCACAAACTTTATATCAAAAAAACTATAAAATATATTGACCATATGGTATACATCATATCTATAATTCATGTCATTTAGCTTTATCTTAACTTCCATTATAAATCTTTCTTAGCCTCCTAATAATTAAATTTGAAGAACCGTGCTTAGAGGCATTTATTACTCTTAATTTTTTTTACTATAACCTATAGAAACGGATTATGTGTTCTTTCTTCTCCAATGGTACTCTTAGGTCCATGCCCTGGTAACACAGTAATGTTATCAGGAAGTATCATGAGTTTCTCCTTAATACTTTTTATTATAGTATCAAAATCTCCTCCTATAAAATCTGTTCTTCCAATAGAACCAGCAAACAATGTGTCACCAGTAAATATCATTTCATTAACTAAAAAGCACATTCCACCAGGCGTATGCCCAGGTGTATGTATAGCCTTTATTTCCTTATGTCCTAGCCTGAAAGTATCATGTTCCTTTATATATTTATCAATATTTCCAGAAATGTTTCCAAAAATATATTCGCCTTTCTCACATATATTATAATCCTCTTGGCTAATATATATAGGCACATTAAATTCTTCTTTTATCTGAACAGCTGCATCCGTATGGTCTATATGTCCATGAGTAAGTAGTATGAATTTTACCTGTGCTCCTGTGTCTTTTATTGCTCTTATTAAATCTTCTGCATCTCCACCTGGATCTATAACAGCAGTGTCTTTTGTCTCATCATCCATTATTATATAGCAGTTAGCTGAGTAAATACCCGCAGGAATTGTTTTTAACTTCATAATTATACCCCTTTATTCAAAATTATTTTAATTAAAAAATCTTTTTACTATCTAGCATAATAGTAACAGGTCCATCGTTTTCTATGGATACCATCATATCAGCTCCAAATTTTCCTGTTTCAACTTCAGTTATTACCTGTCTGCATTGGCGTACAAATTCTTCATACATACTTTCTGCTGCTTCTCCTCCCAATGCTTCCACAAAACTCGGTCTTCTACCTCTTCTACAATCTCCATATAGAGTGAATTGAGATACTATTAATAATTGTCCATCAATATCAATAAGTGATTTATTAAGCTTACCATTTTCATCTTCAAAAATTCGTAAATTTAATATTTTATCTTTTATATACGCTATATCTTCAGTTGTATCTTCTCTTGATATTCCAATTAAAACATTTAACCCTTTTTCAATTTGGCCAACTATGCTTCCGTCTATTTCCACTTTGGAACTTCTCACTCTTTGCACTACCGCACGCATTAATAGTCACCTCTTTTATTCTAGAAAACACTATTTTTAGTTCTATAGGTATCAATTACGCCTTTTATTCTTTTTATCTTCTTTATAACAGCCTTCAAATCATCAATATTAGATATCTTTAATTTTATATTTATTAGTGCAATATCATTCTTAGCTGGTTTTGCATTTACTGCATATAATGAAGTATTGCTACTACTTATAATTTCCATTGACTCAGCCAATAATCCTTGTCTGTCTTCTGCTTTAATTAGAATCTCAGCAATATATTCGCCACCTTTAGGTTTTCCCCAACTTACTTCTATTAGTTTATTTTCTTCATTTTTAAGCAAAAATTCTATATTTTTGCAATCTTCTCTATGAATAGAAACTCCTCTTCCCTTAGTTATATATCCTACTATCTCATCCCCTGGTACAGGGTTACAGCATTTTGCAAATCTCACAAGTAAATTTGTTTCACCTTTTACAATTACACCTGGTGAATTTGCTTTAGCTTTGGTAACTGACTTATTAGCGTTGGCATTTTTATTTAATTGTTCTTCTACAACCTTCCAGTCACTAACTTCATTTTTAGAAACCTTGGAATATAATTCTTTAAGTCTTAGCACTACAGTTGATGGAATCATAGCACCTATACCTACAGCTGCATATAAATCATCCACAGAATTCATATTATATCTCTTTAATATGGTATCTATTGTTTCACCCTTAGCTATTTCACCAAAGTTGTAGCCCTGTTTTTTAGTCTCTTTCTCTAAAAGATCCTTACCTTTAATAATATTCTCTTCTCTCTTAGCTTTCTTAAACCAGGCTCTTATTTTACTTTTAGCTTGATTACTCTTAACCATGTTAATCCAGTCTATACTTGGACCTTTTGGTGTACTAGAAGCAAGGATCTCAACTATTTCCCCAGTTTTTAGATTATAATCTAAGGGTACCATCTTACCATTTACTTTTGCACCTATACATCTATTTCCTATGTCCGTGTGAATCTTATATGCAAAATCAATAGGAGTTGCATTATATGGTAAGTTAATAACGGTTCCTTTTGGTGTAAATACAAATACTTCATCAGAAAATAAATCTATCTTAAAACCTTCCATAAATTCTTCTGCATCTGCTGTTTCCCTTTGCCACTCTAACATTTCTCTCAGCCAGGTAAGTTTTTTATCTATGTCCTCTGCATTTTCAACTCCCTCTTTATATTTCCAGTGAGCTGCTATACCATATTCTGCAGTTGTATGCATTTCGAAAGTTCTTATCTGTATCTCAAAAGGCTTCCCTTGAGGACCAATTACTGTAGAGTGAAGCGACTGATACATGTTAGGTTTAGGCATTGCTATATAATCTTTAAATCTTCCTGGAATTGGTTTGTAAATAGTATGAACAATTCCTAAAGCAGCATAGCAATCTTTTACAGTATCTACAAGTATTCTAATAGCAGTTAAATCAAATATTTGATCAATAGTTTTATTTTTCTTCACCATTTTTCTATAAATACTGAAAAAATGCTTAGGTCTCCCTTCTATATCAGAAGTAATATTAGATTTATCAAGATTTTCCTTAAGTTTAGAAACTATTTCATCAATATAATTTTCTCTTTCAACTCTTTTTTCTGCAATTTTTCTAACTATAAAATAATATTCATTAGGATTCATATACCTAAAGGCTAAATCTTCTAATTCCCACTTAATTTTTGACATACCTAGTCTGTGTGCTAGAGGCGCATATATATCAAAGGTTTCCTTTGCCTTTTCTTTTTGTTTCTCCACAGACATATATTTTAGGGTTCTCATATTGTGTAGTCTATCCGCAAGCTTTATTAATATAACTCTTATATCTTTGGCCATTGCAAGAAGCATTTTTCTTACGTTATCAGCTTGTTGCTCTTCCTTAGTTTTATACTCTATCTTACCAAGTTTTGTTACTCCTTCTACAAGGTTAGCAACCTCTTCACTAAACTCTCTGCTCACATCTTCATAGGTAAAATCCGTATCTTCTATGACATCATGAAGTAGTCCTGCTGTTATAGTACTAGTATCTAAGCCCATATCCGCCAAAATACCTGCTACTTCAACAGGATGCATGATATAAGGCTCTCCTGATTCTCTTCTTTGATCCTTATGTGCATCATAGGCAAGATTATATGCTTTTATCACCATATCTTTATCTTCATTACTACAATTTTTATCTATCTTTTCGATTAATTTCTCCAGCATATTACTACTCCCCTAAAATCAATGGCTGGTCTTAATAACCAGCCATTATTTTTTATTAATATTATATTATATACAGTAAGAACTTGCAATTTTAAATTAAAGCTGATTAAACATCATACTGAACTAAAGATATTGAATCATATTTTGTTAACTTTTCTATTCCATTTAAATCAGTTAGTTCTATTACAAAATCTAAAGTTATAACCTCTCCGCCCACTTGTTCTACGAGTTTTGCAACAGAAGCTATGGTTCCCCCTGTGGCTAATAAGTCATCTACTATAGCAACTCTTTGACCTGGCTTTATGGAGTCCTTATGTATTTCTAATTCATCACTACCATATTCTAAATCATAACTTATGCTTACAGTATCATAGGGTAATTTCCCTTTTTTTCTTACTGGAACAAATCCCGCACCAATAGCATAAGCAACAGGTGCACCGAATAAAAATCCTCTAGCTTCTGGACCAACTACTATATCTATATTTTTATCTTTTAGATGCTCAGCTATTTTATCAATTGTATATTTAAAAGCATCTTTATTTTCTAATATAGTAGTTATATCCTTAAAACTTATTCCTTCCTTTGGAAAACCTTCTATAACCCTTATCTTTTCCTTTAAATTCAATTATATTCCCCCCTCAACATATCTATGTTATTATAGAAAATAAGCAAGCCTTACTTTATAATATTTGTGGTGATTATTAATATATATTGAAATTTTTAGAACTTATTTCTAAAGAATACATAATTGGTTTCCGTTAATTTCATTTTTTAAGTATTTTGCAATCTGTTCTGCTCTATCCATATTGTTTGTGGTAAATAGTTCAACTGTTATTCTAGCGTTATCCACACACCTTTTATTCTTCATAGAAGGAATCAAATTATTAGCTAGTCTATATATGCTTTCCTTATTTATGTTAGCGATTTTAAACACTTTAATTAAAGCCTTAAAGCCATAATTATTAGTACAGCTTAAATAATAAATACCTTCGTTAACTATAGCTTTATTTTCACCCATTGTATTAGCACCTTTAGAAAGAGTTCCTAAGGTAGCTAAGTCTAAATATTTACTTATAGATTTCATCTGATAATATGCAGATATAGCTTCAGCCAGCTTAAAAGCAACTCCAACAGCCGTCAATTCCTTAAAAGGATATTTACATCCTTTTTGATTAGGATCAATAACTACAGTTTCAGGTAGTATGCCATTGTATTTATGATAATCAGTTATAATTACATCAATACCCAGTTCTTTACATAATTCTACTTCATTCATAGAATTAATACCACATCCTACAGTAATTATAAGCTTTGTTCCTAAAAATTTAATATAATTTCTTACAATGTCTCCATTTATACTAAAATCTTCATCTATATCATCTGAAACAAAATATTCTACGTCAGCATTTAAGTACTTCAAAACAAGCAATAATAAAGACACAGCTGTTATACTATCTAAATCATAGTGTCCATAGATAAGTATTTTTTCTCTCTCATTTACTGCCTTTATTATTCTTTGTAAGGCTTCTTGCATACCCTTTAAATGAAAAGGGTCTTGAATACCTGAAAACTTAGAATAATGTAAATTTTCCTCTCTTCTCTCCATCATAAAATCCTCCAAATTTATCGAAAGCATATATATTATAAATGATATTGCTGTTTTTTACAAATACTTTGTAGAAAAATATTCATGAATAAAAAATAGAGTATTATATTACTCTAGATTTTATATTCTATCATAATAATACTATATTTTAAATATTTACTTCCAAAAATTTAAATTCCATATATTTCTTAATAAAAACTTCTTACTAGAAATCATGGTAAGAAGTTTTTATCATTGGACAAAATTTATGTGGAGTAAGGACTCCTATGTGATTTAAGTTGTATTTTATCATTTTGCAGTACTTAAAGTCTTCTTTTTATTTATAGAATATTTTTTTAATGCAACCCAAAGTGGACTTGCTATAAATATAGATGAGTAACATCCTGATGCAATACCTATTAAAAGTGGTTTTGAAAAATATCTTATTGAAGGTACAAATATATATACTGCAGCTATTGTAATTAATACTGTCAAAACAGTATTAATAGATCTTGCTATTGTTTGTGTTATGCTGGCATCTGCCAATTTAACCAAATCAACTCTTCTCATATATTTTTGATTTTCCCTAATTCTATCAAAAACAACTATAGTATCACTCATAGAATAACCTATGACTGTAAGCATGGCAGCAATAAAACTTGAATCTACAGGAATTCTAAATACTGAATACACCGTTAACATTATAAGAACGTCATGTACAAGTGCTAAAATAGCAGCAATACCAAACTTAAATTCAAATCTTATACCAATATATATAAGTATTAAAATATTTGCTATAATTATAGCTTGAACAGCTTTAAATTTAGTTTCTTTCCCAATAGTTGCTCCTATACTTTCCTGATTGGTTAGATTACTATCTTTATATTTTGCTTTAATATCTTTTACCATAGCACTTATATTATCATTTGATAAATTACTGCTTTTTATTTCAATAGATGTATTATTAACTTTGTTAGACTGAAAATCTGAAGTATACTTTTTAATTATACTATCAATTTCATCTTTATTAAAATCTTTTCCTATGCTTATATTAACTACAGTACCGCCTTTGAAATCTATTCCGTACTCTAACCCTTTTGTAGCTAAAGAAAATATTCCTACTGCAATTATAATAAGGGATATAGTAAACCAAATCTTACTTTTCTCAACAACTTTCAGCACTTTACTCTACCCCCTTTCTGTAGTCGTGTACTCCAAAGGTTCCTATGGTCCATTTGTTATCAAACCATCCCATGTTAGCTGCAAGTTTAACTAAGAACCTAGTAATAACTATTGCAGTAAACATACTTATGATAATACCCACTATTAAAGTTAGTGCAAATCCTTTTACGGAACCAGATCCCAGTGAATATAATATTATACCTGAAATTACAGTTGTAGTATTGGAGTCTATTATTGAGGACAGAGCTCTCTGGAATCCTGTATTGATTGCAGACTTAACGGATTTACCAGTTTTCAATTCTTCCTTTATTCTTTCAAAAATAAGTACATTAGCATCTACTGCCATACCTACTGTAAGAAGAAGCCCTGCTATACCTGATAGTGTTAATGTTACACCTATGTTAGCAAATGCTAAAAGTACTAAATAAATATATAGTATTAGAGCTATGCCTGCTAAAAATCCTGGAATTCTATAATATAGTAACATAAATAACAGTACTATACCTACGCCAACTTTACCAGCCAATATACTTAGCGGAAGAGCATTGGCACCAAGTGATGCTCCTATAGTTTTAACTTCAACCGGCTTAACAGTAACTGGTAAAGCACCAGAATTAATCATGTTAGCTTGACTTTTTGCTTCATCAATACTCTTACTGCCTGAAATTGTAGCCTTTCCATCTGTTATATGTGCTTGAACTACAGGACTTGTCAGAGTTTGTTCATCCATTGTTATAGATATTTGCTGTCCTATGTATTTTTGAGTTGCATCCGCAAATTTTTTTGCTCCTTCAGCATTAAGTTCAAGACCTATAGTAGGTTTATTATCTTGATCTATATAAGCTGTAGCTTTTTTAACATCTTTACCAGTAAGTATAACCTGCTTGTCTGGACCTACAAATTTCAATTCACCAGTCTTAGCTATACTATCTACTACTTCTTTTGCATCAAATTTTCCTGGTATCTCTATTCTTATTCTTTTTTGTCCTTCTCTAGTAACAACCGTTTCACTTACTCCTAACTTATTAACTCTATTTGATAAAAGTTCTGCGGTTCTATTTAATGTATCTTGATCTACTTTATCTGCTTGGATTTCCTCAAGAACTGAAACCCCACCTTGAAGATCAAGCCCACGATTTATAACTTCGTTAAAAGGCTTAACTCTATAGCCACCCATGGTTATGCCATATACACCAGTATAAGCAAGAAAACCTATAACAAGTATACATATAATAAACAATATGGCACTTTTCCCCTTACTTTTCATGTTTATCCTCCTTTGTGAATACTGTATCGCTTCAATTTACAGCCATTTACATTAGACATTATATTACTTATAAAAATCTCCGTCAATATAAATAACCGTAAATTAATTTGTAAAATTTTCAAGAACTATGTAAAAATTTCTTTATTATTCCTCCATTGCTTTAGCTTTTAACGCTATAGCACACTCAATTCTCTTTTTTTGCATCTTACAGCCTAAATGATATGGAATATGAATATCTTTATTAAAGTTGTAGTTATTAGCTTGACACCCTCCACTGCAGTGAAATCTTGCCCAACATTCCCTGCACTCCGGCTTATTATATATGTGTGCTGCCTTAAACATGTTAGGTAGTTCTTTGTTTAAATTTTCTATATCCTCTAAACTTCCTAACTTAAATTCTTCATTTCCTATAAATTGATGACAAGGGTAAATATCGCCATCTGGGGTTATAGCCACATACTCATGACCAGCTCCACAACCTGATATTCTTTTATATACACAAGGACCTCCCTGTAAATCAATATTAAAATGATAGAATTTGAATTCATTACCTTCTTTATGTCTTTTAGCCATTTCTTCATAAAGCTTATCATATTGTTGGAATATAGCAGGAATATCTTGTTCTCTTATAGAAAGAGGGTGATCATCTGGTAAAACCACTGGTTCTACAGATATTTCATCAAACCCCTGATCTGCTAAGTATTTCACATCTTCAAAAAAATCAGTATTCTCTTTTGTGAAGGTTCCTCTAGCATAATACTGTTTTGACTTATCTCTTCTTTCCACCATTTTCTTAATTTTAGGCATAATAGCATCGTAAGATCCGCTTCCATCTACTCTTACTCTTACCTTATCATTTATTTCTTTTCTTCCATCTATACTCAGCACAATGTTGCCCATATTTTTATCAAGATACTCCATTATTTCATCGTTTAACAATGTGGCATTGGTAGTCATTGTAAATCTAATAGTTTTATTATGAATTTTTTCTTGTTCTTTTGCATATTCCACTATTTTTTTTACAGTATCAAAGGCCATCAGTGGTTCTCCACCAAACAAATCTATTTCGATATTTTTTCTGGGACCTGATTTTTCTATAACAAAGTCTATAGCCTTCTTCCCTATATCTTCACTCATTAACTTTCTACAACCCTTGTATTCTCCTTCATCTGCAAAACAATATTTACACCTTAAATTACAATCATGCGCTATATTTAAACATAGGGCCTTTATGAATGAATCAGAATCATCTGTGTTTAATGCTATATTTTCATATAAATCTTTTGAATATAGTATACCATCCTTTATTAATTCTTGTATTTCATCATAAGCCTCTATTATTTCTTTTTCAGAGTACTTGTCCGCTAATACTTCTACTGTTTCAGCTTTAGATTTTAACCCTTCGTCCTCTAAAATATCATATACCAATTCATCAACTACATGTACTGCTCCAGAGTTTACATCTATAATGTAATATTCTCCACCTTGTTTAAACTTATGAATATCAGCCAAATCTTTTTCCTCCCTAAAAATACTACTACCATTTATCAATAAATATTTCAACTAAATTTAAAGCAGTAACATAATGTTACTGCTTGAATTTATATTAATTTTCACAAGCTAGGTTAGCAACTGTACAAGAAGTTTTACATGCTGATTGACATGAATTAGCACACTCTTTACATCCTGGTTTCTTTAAGCTATCCTTTAAGTTAGTTCTGTTTACAGTTTTTATATGTTTCATAAAATTTTCCTCCATTCTTAAGGTTTTCCGTTTGATTATAACATAAATCATTGACAAAATAAAGTTAATTAATAAATAAGCTTACTTAATATGGAAATAAATCAAAGATTTATGCCAAGCATTCCAGACAATGTGCCTACTACTATGGCAAGTAAAAATCTCCATATTCTATCTGCACCTATTACTGCAGAGTTTCCTGATATTATAGAAACCACATACAGTACAATTAAATATAACAGTGCAACTACTATTCCTACAAGCCAACCTTTTCTCTTAATTTTTCTTACAGCATATATAGTTCCATACATTATACTTAAAAGTGTTGTAATAAGATAGAAACTTGAGCTTATACTTTCGTCAATTTCAGTAAAAGTCATTATAACTGCAAATAGTAACAGTAACACTACAGTTATGATAAATCCTCTAAGTACACCTTCCGCAGCGGGAAGATAATTACTACCTCTTTCCACTATAAAACACCTCCCATATATTACTATCTATGTATAAAGGAGGTGTTTTATGATTAAAAACTAAACATCTTTATCAACTGACTCAATTTTATTTAATACTCCAGTTTTATCAAACTTTATTCTCACTCTATCAGGACCTGTTTGAACAATTATGAACTTATCTTGTATATTTACTATTTTGCCAACTATTCCACCTTTAGTAATTATTTCGTCATTTACTTTTAGGCTTTCAAGCAAGTTTTTATAGTTCTTTTTTCTTCTACCCTCTGGTATAAATATTACTAAGTAGAATAACGCCAACATAAATATCAAGGGTATATATGGTACTAGTGCTTCCATTTAATCACCTCCTCATAATACAAATCTTCTATACTTAACTTTAAGAGTGCTTTTAGGCTTTTTCACCCCATTGCTGTAATTTTTCGCTTTTAAATTCTTGGAAGTAGTCACCATCAATGGCATCTCTTATTTCTTGCATTAGTTTATTATAAAAATACAAATTATGCAATACACAAAGTCTCATAGCAAGCATTTCTTTAGCTTTAAATAAGTGTCTTATATAAGCTCTTGAATAATTCTTACATGTAGGACACTGACATCCTTCATCAATTGGTTTTTCATCTAATTCAAATTTAGCATTTAGTATATTAATTTTACCTTCCTTAGTAAATACATGTCCATGCCTTCCATTTCTAGCTGGTAAGACACAATCAAAGAAGTCAACGCCTCTCTCAACAGCTTCCAAAATATTCACTGGTGTACCTACACCCATCAAATATATTGGTTTATCTTCAGGTAAATAAGGTATAACAGCATCTACAATTCTATACATTTCTTCATGAGTTTCACCAACGGCTAATCCCCCTATAGCATAACCGTCTAGATTCATTTTAGTTATTTCTTTAGCGTGTTTAATTCTTATATCTTCAAAAATTCCACCTTGATTTATTCCAAAAAGCATTTGTTTTTTATTTATAGTATCTGGAAGAGAGTTAAGTCTATCTAACTCATCTTTACATCTTTTAAGCCATCTAGTGGTTCTTTCCACAGATTCCTCTACATATTCTCTTGGTGAAGGATTGCAAACACACTCATCAAAAGCCATGGCTATAGTTGAAGCTAGATTACTTTGTATTCTCATACTCTCCTCTGGTCCCATAAATATTCTCTTACCATCTATGTGGGAATTAAAATAAACTCCCTCTTCTTTTATTTTTCTCATATGTGATAATGAAAATACTTGAAACCCACCTGAATCCGTTAATATTGGCCTATCCCAATTCATAAATTTGTGCAACCCGCCCATCTTTCTAACAACCTCATCACCAGGTCTTAAGTGAAGATGATAAGTATTAGAAAGCTCAACTTGACATTCTATTTCTTTCAAATCTATAGAAGAAACAGCACCTTTTATTGCAGCTAAAGTTCCTACATTCATAAAAACAGGAGTTTGTATTACACCATGAGGTGTAGTAAGCTCTCCTCTTCTCGCCTTTCCACATTTCTTTAGTAGTTTATACATCTAAACACCCTTTCTTTTGTTGCTCTATATAGATAAACACGCCCGAAATTTAATTTATACTCCGGGATATATTACGATGTTTCGTCACGTTAAATTTTTTTAATTAGTCTAAAGCTCAAATTTGAGAAAAACCTAAGAACTTTGATAAACTCGTACCTCAAACATATCTAAAGTTCTAAGATTTTTCTCAAATTTTCGCTAAGACTAATAAAAAAATATTTAAATGTGACTTCAACATTGGCAATATATCCCTACGTATAAATTAAATTTAAGCTTTGGTTATCTATAGGGTTCCACTTGTTAACTTTGTTTAAACCTAGGGATATGTTACTAGTTCTGAAGGCACATTTAAATACTTTTTTAATGAGTCTTAGCAAAGTATTTGAAAAGGAGTTTAGACCTTTTGATTGTTTGAGCGAAGCGAGTTTATCAAAGGTCTTAACTCATTTTCAAATGCGAGCTTTAGACTCATAAAAAAGTATTTATGGTGCCGAAGAACTAGCAACATATCCCGGGGTTAAGTCAAGTTCCCGAGTTGGAATTCTCTATATAAAATTCATTCTTTACTTTATAAACATAGCATCTCCAAAGCTAAAAAATCTATATCTTTCATTTACCGCTGTTTCATAGGCTTTAAGTATATTTTCTCGTCCTGCTAAAGCACTAACTAACATTACTAATGTAGATTGTGGTAAATGAAAATTGGTAATTAGCTTATCAACAACTTTATATTTATATCCCGGGTATATAAATATATCCGTCCAACCAGATTGCTCTCTTACCTTTCCTGAAGCATCTGCTATTGTTTCTAAAGTTCTACAAGATGTAGTTCCAACAGCAATTACATTTTTTCCATTTTCCTTAGTTTTATTTATAATATCTGCAGTTTCTACAGACATAGAGTAATATTCAGCATGCATATTGTGCTCCAATATATCGTCTACTTTAACAGGCCTAAAAGTCCCTAAGCCTACGTGTAGAGTTAAGAAAGCAATATTTACTCCCTTTTGTTCTATTTTATTCAACAGTTCCGGAGTAAAATGCAGCCCTGCAGTAGGTGCAGCTGCTGATCCTTGTTCTTTTGAATAAACTGTTTGATATCTTTCTTTATCTTCCAATCTTTCTTTAATATATGGTGGCAGCGGCATCTGTCCCAGCTTATCTAAAACTTGTTCAAATATACCTTCATATTCAAACTTAATTACTCTATTTCCTTCTTCACCCATGCTAACAACTTCTGCTTTAAGCTCACCATTTCCAAATTGAAATCTGGTACCTATTTGAGCCCTTTTGCCTGGCTTAACTAAAGTTTCCCACATATCTTTGTCTACTCTCTTAAGCAGTAAAAATTCCATTTTCCCACCAGTTTCTTCTTTAACACCTATAAGCCTAGCAGGAAGCACTCTTGTATTATTTAGTACAAGGCAATCTCCAGGCTCAAAATAGTCAACTATATCTTTAAAAATCTTATGATTAACTTCACCAGTTTCTCTATCTAAAACCATTAACCTGGATTCATCTCTCTTCTCCAGTGGGTGCTGTGCAATTAGTTCCTCTGGCAAATAAAAATCAAAATCAGTAACCTTCAAAAAATTCACCTTCCGTTATCTATTAGTTTATAATTATTTCTCTTCTTTCTTAAATATAGAAAACTGTTCACCAATATGTTTATTAAATTTATCATTTCTTTGTCTATTTAAATGCTTATATGCAGCATCCGATGCAATTCTTCCTCTTGGAGTTCTTATTATAAAACCTTTTTGAAGAAGATAGGGTTCATATACATCTTCAATAGTATCTAATTCTTCTCCAACAAAATAAGATAAAGTTTCAATTCCTACAGGTCCTCCATTAAAACTATCAATTATAGCTGTTAATATCTTGTTATCAATACTATCAAAGCCCTCTTTATCTACATCTAGAAGCTGTAATGCATTCTTTGCAATTTTCACATCTACAATGCCATTTCCTTTCACCTCTGAATAGTCTCTAACTCTTTTCAATAGTCTATTAGCTATTCTCGGAGTTCCTCTAGACCTTTTACCTATTTCTATTGCTGCATCTTCTTCTATCTTTGCCCCTAGTATCCTTGCAGATCTAACTATAATTTCTTTCAATTCATCATCTTCATAAAACTCCATAGGACATAATACTCCAAATCGGTCTCTTAATGGGGAAGTTAAAAGTCCTACTCTTGTTGTTGCTCCTATTAATGTAAATTGTGGCAAATCTAGTCTTATAGATTTAGCAGAGGCCCCCTTGCCTATTATAATATCAAGAGCATAGTCTTCCATAGCAGGATATAATATTTCTTCAACATTTCTATTCAATCTATGTATCTCGTCTATAAATAAAACATCACGATTATTCAAGCTTGTAAGAATTGCTGCTAAATCTCCTGCCCTTTCTATAGCTGGTCCTGATGTAACCTTCAAAGTTCCTCCCATTTCCATAGCTATTATGTTAGCTAAAGTAGTTTTTCCCAGTCCAGGAGGGCCATAAAGCAATACATGATCTAAAGCTTCATTTCTTTTCTTAGCAGCTTCTATAAAAACACTTAGCTTCTCTTTAACCTTTTTCTGTCCTATATACTCGTTAATTTTATTAGGTCTCAAACTATATTCATTTTCCCTATCTTCTAACATATCTGAAGGAGATGTAATTCTATCGTCCATAAAATACCTCCACCTACCTTAACTCATTAAGAATTTTAATGCATTTTTTATTATATTTTCAAGTGAATCCTTGTTATCTATAGAATTTATAGCCTTTTGTGCTTCTTTTTCTGAGTATCCTAATGCAATTAATGCCTCTAGTGCCTCAAAAGCAGCCTCTGTATTTTCTTGTATACCTATGTTTATGTTATCAGTGTTAACAATTTCCTCAGTCTTAACCTTATCCTTAAGCTCTAGTATAATTCTTTGTGCCATTTTTTTACCTATACCAGGTGCCTTAGTTATAGTTTTTTCATCACCTGAAAATATAGCATATTTTAAATTAGTTACATTACTTATTGATAAAAGTGACAAAGCTGCTTTAGCTCCTACACCATTTATAGTTAAAAGTAATTTAAACATATTAAGCTCATCTTTAGTTAAAAAACCATATAGACCAATAAAATCTTCCCTTACAACCTGTTGAAGATATAGTAAAATTTCTTCACCTATTTTTGGTGTTTTAGCTAAAGTACTTCCTGATGTAAAAACCTTATATCCAATGCCATTATTTTCAATGACTATATAATCCTTAGTCATTCCTTCATAAGTTCCTTTAATATACTCGTACATGGTTTTCCTCCAGAGCTAATATTTATATTCAAAGATTATATCTATAGATAACCTCAGCTTAAATTTAACTTATACGTAGGAATATGTTGCCAAAACTGAGACACTTTTAAAAACTTTTTTATCAGTCTTAGTGAAGTGTTTTTGAAAATCTTAGAAGCTTTGATATGTTTGAGGTACGAGTTTATCAAAGCTTCTTAGATTTTCAAAAATACGAACTTTAGACTGATTAAAAGTTTTTAACGTGCCAAAGTTTGGCAGCATATTCCGGAGTATAAGTTAAATTTCGGACATGGCTATCTATATTTATTTAACACATAATACTTTAACATTTTAATGGACTTAATTCAAGTAAAGCAAAAACGTCTTGAAGACTATTTATTCGTAGTCTTCAAGACGTGCTTGTGCATCTTCCCTAGTGTCACATTCAAAATATTTATCTCCATTTGTTAGAAGCTGAACATCCGCCTGTTTTAACTTATCAATCTTGATATCAGTTATATCTCTTCTTTTATCTTCAATAAACATATTTCCATCTTTGTCGGTTTTATATATAGCAATATATTCATCTTTTATTCCTAGTACATATTTATTTGGAGCATATTTATCAGTTTCTCTAACCAGTACAACTTGGTCTTGAGTAATACCTTGAACTTTGTATCCTTGATCTTTATAAAGTTCCTCTAATTCTGATTTTCTTTTTCCAGCTAAAGCTCCAGCAAGCTGTTCCTTTTCTACAAATAGTTCTCCACTTTTGTTATATTTTATCTTAAATACAACATTTGCATTAGCTGAAACTTCACCGTTTATACTTGTATTTACTGTTAAAGAATTAGATTTATCATTGATATTTTTACCAAATTGTTTATTATTTTTTATATTCGCAACTAACAATTTATTTATACATATATAATAACTCAGTCCAAAGATAAGTAAAGTTAAAATTACCAGCATAGCAGTTCGTATTTTCCTTTTATCCATAATATCCCTCCCTAGGAGTATTATGGACAATTATATATATTAATATTCACATTTTATTGTATATTATTATTTAATTTAGTTTTTTATAGTATACAACTTCTTCATATATAATTGAATATTAAGTAAAAACTCTTTCTTTATATTACCATACATTCAACAAAAAAGGCGGTGTTTTACACTACCGCCTTTTTTATTACTGCTACACGTTTAATTGATTGTTTTGATTTAAGTAATCTAATCTGCCATTTAGGTATTGTAAGTGTCTGTCAATATCCGATTTCATACCATTAAACATCTGTTTTGCCTGTTGGTCATCGGTTGACTCTGACATCATAGAATAACTGCCCTTTGCAGCCTCACAAGACGCTATTGCTTTTTGCAAATCACTTTGTACTGTCAAACTAATCACCTCGCTTTCAACGAAGTTAGTTTAACCAAAATAAACTTAAATATTCCCGTATTTAAGTTTATCATGTTTTTGTCTCTACTTCTTCTGTATACTTTATAGCTAGATATTTTAAATATGTGGATATATACATCTCTAATAGTTAATCATTAAGAAAACCTAACCGAAGCCTTGATTTGCTTACTAACCTTCATACCCTTCTGGGAACTCAGCATTATGGTAGACGTCTTGAACATCGTCATCATCTTCAAGTTTATCAATAAGTTTTTCAACCTTTTGAGCTGTTTCCACATCTACTGATGCTGTAGTATCTGGTATCATAGTTACATCAGCCGAAAGGAATTCAAGTCCCTGTGCTTCTAATGCTTCCCTAACTGTACCAAAATCTTCAGTAGTGGTTGTTATCTCAAACACTTCTTCAGAAGCTTCAAAATCCTCTGCACCAGCATCTAATGCTGCCATCATGATTTCATCTTCATCCATACCATCTTTTCTTTCAATAACAATTTGTCCTTTACTTTGAAACATGAAAGAAACACAACCAGTTGAGCCTAAGTTTCCACCTGATTTTGTGAAAGCAGCTCTTACATTACCTGCTGTTCTATTTTTATTATCAGTTAAAGTCTTTACTATAACAGCAACTCCACTTGGTCCATATCCTTCGTAAACTATCTCTTCGTAGTTTACTCCTTCCATTTCTCCAGCGCCTTTTTTGATTGCTCTATTTATTGTATCTTGCGGCATATTATTAGCCTTTGCTTTTGCTATTACATCTCTTAGTTTACTGTTAGTGTCCGGATTTGACCCACCTGTTTTAGATGCTATAGCTAATTCTTTACCAATTTTTGTAAAGATTTTACCTCTCTTAGCATCAGTCTTACTTTTCTTAGCCTGTATATTATGCCATTTTGAATGTCCTGACATAGTAATTTCCTCCTAACCTAAGGTTTGTATATAATTTATTAATTACAAAGCAATATTAAGTGATATATAGTACTATATAGATACCTGTAGCTTAAATTTAACTTATACGTAGGAATATGATGCCAAAACTGAAGACACTTTTAAAAACTTTTTTATCAGTCTTAGTGAAGTGTTTTTAGAAAATCTTAGGAACTTTGATATGTTTGAGGTACGAGTTTATCAAGGTTTCTTAGATTTTCAAAAACACGAACTTTAGACTGATTAAAAGTTTTTAACGTGCCGAAGTTTGGCAGCATATTCGGTCGTATAAGTTAAATTTCGGGCGTGATTATCTATAATTAAAAAAGCTTATATTAAATTCATTATTGTCAAAAATTCCTCAATTATTATATCATACAAGATATTGAAAATACAAACATAAATATGACTACTTTTCTTTAAAGAGTCTGTTGCCTAGTTTAAAGAAATATTCCTCATCACCAAGCACTATTTCACATTTACCATTTGTAGTTTCCATTGACTTGCTTTTTACTTCTGATAGTTTGTCCATAGGACAATGCATTATTATTTCAACCTTATCTGTGTATTCTATATTTTCTATATGCCATAGACTTTGCTCGAATAAATATTGAATTTTTCCTAACATATCATATTCTAAGACAACATAAAGTGTAACTCCTACTACCTTTTCTACTATTCCACCTTCTGCTACAGCCATGGCTGCAGCTTTTGAATATGCTCTTACTAAACCACCTTTGCCTAATAAAATTCCACCAAAATATCTAGTAACTACTACAACCACATTAGTAATATCATTCTTTTTTATAACTTCTAAAACAGGTATGCCACCTGTTCCTTGCGGCTCTCCATCATCACTATATCTCTGTATACCTTTATTCTCTCCGATAACATATGCATAAACATTATGTCTAGCTTCCTTATGTTCAGCTTTTATACTGTTTATAAATTGCTTTGCATCATCTTCATTATAAACTCTTTTTACATGACCTATAAAAATGGACTTTTTCTCCTCAAATTCCGTACTCACTTGATCCTTTATGGTAAAATAACTCAACCTTATCACCAATCCTTTGTAAAACTATCAACTAATCAACCTCTTCAATTTCATTAAAGTACTGTTCAGCTACTCTTTTTATATAATCTTTATCCCACTTATGAACTATTTGTTTTACCTTACTTTTGGAACTTTTGCTTTTTATCTTTCCTAGAGCTTTAATAGAATACATAACTACCTGAGGATTCTCATCCTCTAGACATCTAATAAGTAAGGCTTCCATACCCTTATCCTTAATCTTACCTACAGCTGAAACTGCCATTCTTCTTACATTTACGTGCTTATGAACTGAAGCCTTTGTTAAAATATCTATGACTTCCTTATGTGCAATCTCACCTAATATCCATATAGCATTTTCTTTCTCTTTAGTTACCATACTACCATAATTTTCTCTAATAAATTGTATTAATTTAATTTTGTTCTCTTCCTCTAAGCCTTTAAGAGCCTCAATTTTATCTTGCTTACCAGACTTACATATACTTTCAAAAAGTTCTTTTATGTTACGACTTTTGGCTAAAATGCCGTATTTTATTTTACCATCTAACACATGTTTCTGAACAATTTCTTTATCTAATTTTCTAATTTTACATATACTTTCTATACTTTTCCCCTCAAGAAACAAAAAAAATGTAATATCTTCCTCAGTATACTTAGTTATATCATTCCAATCTATATTGAGTATTCCTCTATTCTTCAGAAAGTCCACCTTCTTTTATAAATCTTAATATAGATACTCAAAGCTTAAATTTAACTTATACGTAGGAATATGATGCCAAAACTGATGGCACTTTTAAAAACTTTTTTATTAGTCTTAGTGAAGTGTTTTTGAAAATCTTAGAAGCTTTGATATGTTTGAGGTACGAGTTTATCAAAGGTTCTTAGATTTTCATAAACACGAACTTTAGACTAATTAAAAGTTTTTAACGTGCCGAAGTTTGGCAGCATATTCGGTCGTATAAGTTAAATTTCGGGCATGGTTATCTATAAGCATTCATAACTTCATTAATAGTTTCCAGTCCGATTTTTATATTTTCCTTATCCATCTGTGAAAATCCAATTCTAAAATATTTTTCACCTTCAGATGGGTTTTTGTAAAATAGTATACCTGGAGTTATTAATACTTTTCTATTTTTTGCTTCTCTAAATAATTCTATAGAATTAATATTTATTTCATCATTAATCTTCAGATAGAAATGAAGACCTCCACCTGGACTAGTAAAATATACTTTCTCTTTTAAAGTTTCCTCTATACACTTTTGAGTAAATATATATCTATCCTTATAAATTGTATTTAAATTACTAATATAATCTCTCCAAAAACCTTTATTAATGTATAAATCAAGTGCTCTTTGCATAAGACTTGAAGTAGATATATCCGTATTTATTTTTGAATTTTCAATAACTTCCCTAAATCTAGCTGGTGGTACTAAATATCCTATTCTTATTCCCGGTAGAAATATTTTAGAAAAACTTTTTATATATATAACCCTATCGTTTTTATCTAAACTTTTAAAGCTTTTGTATTGAATGTTATCATCATAAATCAATTCTGACAAGTAATCATCTTCTATTATATAAAAATTATATATTTCAGCTAATCTTAATAATTGCAGTTTTTTCTCTATACTATAACTCATACCAGTAGGATTCTGAAAGTAACTCATAGTATAGAAACATTTTACATTATTTTTTCTAAGGATCTTTTCAAATTTTGGGATATCTACGCCATCTCTCTCCATGGGAACTTCAAGTATATCTGCTCGTCTCCACTTAAATACAGATAATGCACCACTATAAGTAGGGTTCTCTACCACCACAGTATCATTGCTATTAATTAAAGCCTTAGATATTATATCTATTCCTTGCTGGGCCCCAGATACAATTAATATATCTTCACTTTTAATACGGTTATCCCAAAAAATATTGCTGATACTTTTTCTTAATCCTTCATAACCTAAGGATTCTTGGTATATAAGAGCTTCTGCTCCATCCCTATCTAACACCTCATTTAACACATCCTTAAAGGAATTTACAGGAAAGAACTTACTGCACGGAGTCTCGCCTGTAAAATCTATGTATTCATTTAATAATTTTCCAGATATCTTCTTTATTACTTCAGAGTACTCCCTTTTAAAACTTTTATTAACCTCTTTCTTTTTAGCATAAGTACCACTTCCTATTTTTTGAATTGCATATCCCTCATTTTGAAGCTTTTTATATGCATTTACAATAGTCACATTATTTACATGTAAAAGTTCTGATAGTATTCTTATTGAAGGCAGTTTTTCTCCATCTTCGATTTTATTACTATCAATTAGTTTTTTAATATGCTTAACAATTGTAATATATTTAGGAGTATCCCCTTGTTCTAAATTAATAAAATATTTATTCATAAAATATGCTCCTGATCAACTATCTTTATTTAAAAGCAAACGAACTTAAATTTATATGTTAAAATTTAAGTTCGTTTGTTGTAGTCTGTTTTTATATCTTAAATGAAGTACACATTTTCTTTAAATAAAACGTTGCCCTCTTCTGTTTTATAATCTCTTGTTTCTTTTTTTATTATATTTTTTTCCCAGAGTTTATTTAATATATCCTCCATATTTATATCATAACTACTAAATAATTTATCCTTTTTAATATTTTCAGCACTAAGAAAGCTATCCTTTTCTCTCATATAGTTAAGTAGTACGTTGGTTAGGTTTCTAATAGATTCGTCTACATTCTTTTGTAATAATTTAAGCGTATTATTTATAGCTTCTTCTATATTTGTCTTATTAAAAAATAACTCTTCTACACACTTTCTGAAATCATCATTTAAATTCATTGCCATTGTCATAGCATCTTTACTAATCATATATCCAGAAGAATTTACATATAGCCTTGCAAACTCCTCTACAGATTTTACAGCTGCAGTATAGGCAGTACACACCCCATTATTATGTAAATATTTTTTAGATATTCCTATACTCTTTAACAAATTACCAAGGTATACCATATTCCATCTTTCTCTATCTAAATCTGGATAATATCTTCCATTATCATATCTTGTAGTTACCTCTGCATCCTTAGAAAATACTAATCTTGATGAAGCAAAAATCCTATGAATAAATCCACCTCGTAAATCTTCCTCATGTAATTGCAAGAACTTACTTTTGCTCATGAGTTTAATATGAACCGGTATATCTTTCTCTTCTGTATAAATATTTTCTATATCATGGTTCTTTTTATTCAACACAACAAAGAGATCGATATCTGATTCATCCCATAGGTCCCCAGTAACCATACTTCCAAATACCATAACAGCTAAAACTGACTCATTACTTTTTAATCTTTCAATTATACTATTAAAAGCCTTTTGATATTGTAATATTGTCCTTTCCATTTTATTGATGCCCCCTTTTTATAAAAAACTGTATCTTAAAAAAAATGCTGATAGTAACAAATGTTTATCAGCAGCATAAAATTAAATGAATCTTTAATTTTTTTTATTATATAATACATTTAAGTATAATTACAATACTAAAGTTGCACACATGAATGAATTCTTTCAATGCTTATATTTCAATTTTACCTATTTTCACTCTTTCCGCATTATTACAACTTTTGCATTTAAATAAGTGAGCACAGTAATCATCAGCATCTCGTATAGGCTGCTGTGGACCATATGGTTCAGAAAAATCCTGTACCCTACCTAAATTATTCATAGCACCTCCACATTCTACACATTCCTTATTTACATCCTCCAATTTGTTACACAAAGGGCATACTTTATCCACTAATAATCACTTCTTTCTTATATATATTTAAAATACTTTACTAGCAATATCTTTCCCATCTTTTACAAAAAAACAAGTATAGAGTATTGCAATACTCTATACTTGTTCTTCTAAGTTTATCATATATTCCTTACATTTATTAAACACTTCAATGTCTACTAAAGCACTTATGTAAGTACCATTTTCTTCATATTCTTCTTTCTCAACCTTTGAATTTCTATGTAAAAATGCTACAATTGATTGTTCATTATAAGGAATGATATATTCAACTTTTTTTAAGGTATAAGGCAACATTTCTGCTATAGTATTCAAGAGTAAATCTAAATTTTTCTCTTCTTTTGCAGAAATATGTAGTACCTTAATGTTTTTATATCTATTTGATATGTTATTTATGTTTTCTTCATTAGCTCTGTCAATTTTGTTTAAAACAAGTACAGTAGACTTATTTTTTGCTCCAAGCTGTTCTAGAACATTTTCTACTGCTTCTATTTGTTTTTCTGCACTATCTGATGAAACATCAACCACATGCAGTAGTAAATCAGAATATATTACCTCTTCTAATGTTGATTTAAAAGCTTCAACTAAATCATGAGGTAGTTTTCTAATAAAACCAACTGTATCTGTCACTGCAGCTATTCTTCCATCATTTAGTTCTATGGCCCTTGTAGTAATATCTAATGTAGCAAAAAGCATATCTGCTTCAAATACCTTTTCTTTTTGTGCTGATTCCTTTGGCATTGCTATTTCACACAATTTATTCCTCAGAGTTGATTTACCAGCATTGGTATATCCTACTAAAGATATTTTTGGTATATCGTTTCTTCTCTCTCTCTGAGTTTCTCTTACTAATCTTATCTTCTTTAACTCTCTAGTTAAATCATAAATTTTCTCCCTTATATGCCTCTTATCTATCTCCAGCTTTTTTTCTCCTGGACCTCTGGTTCCTATGCCAGCACCTGTTCTTGAAAGAACTGTACCAAGCCCGGATAACCTTGGTAATCTGTATTTTAGTTGCGCAAGTTCAACCTGTATTTTAGCTTCTCTACTCCTTGCTCTTGTAGCAAATATCTCAAGTATTAACGTGGTCCTATCTATAACCTTCGCCCCTATATTTTCTTCTAAGTTTCTTACCTGGGACGCTGAGAGTTCATCGTCAAATATAACAACATTTGCTCCACAAGCCTGCCTTAAAAGAGCTATTTCTTCTAACTTGCCCTTTCCAACATAAAAAGCATTATCTATAGTTGATCTTTTTTGTAATACTTTTTCAATAACCTTTACATTACAAGCTTTAGCTAATTCAGCTAATTCATCTATACTTTCTTCACTTTCTACACCAACTAATATAGCTCTTTCGCTATTATCTTCTATAACCTCTCTATCCTTCATAAGGCTTTCTATATAATTAATCTTGTCAACTATATTATATTCTAAAGCCTGACTTATATTTAACGACTCTGTCATTTCTCCTATAAGCAAGTCATCTTTTATAGTACAAAAACCTAAAGCTATATCAGTACATCCACCATTATCAACTCCAATAGCTGCAATACAATCCAATCTTAGTTTCACTAATGCAGAAATATCAATAGCCGATAACCTAGAGTTTCCATTAGGATGTGTGTGTATTATTCTTATTCCCGATAGTTTTTTTTCTTTTATATCAACCTCAGGCATTTCCACTGTAGTACTATCTCCTACAGCTATACTTACTACATTTCCTTTTCTATCAACGGCTACGCTTACCTCTCTATTTAACATGGTTGTGGTCTGGCAAAGTAATCCAATTAGTTCTTCATTACAAACACTATCTTTTGGAAGCTTTAAATCATAGGCATTTTCCAATCTGTCTAGTATTGATTTTCTTATTCCTTCTATGTTTCCGTATATCATAAAATCACTCCAACACTTTCATTATATTAGTAATATTCTCATTAATAGTACATAATAAAATATATAATCTTAAATTTTTAATATAATTATTCATTTTTTTCTACACATAGGGTTCCAGACTTGGAACTTAACTTATGCGTAGGAATATGTTGTCAAACTGAAGCACATTTAAAAACTTTTTTATCAGTCTTAGTGAAGTATTTTAGAAAATCTTAGAACCTTAGATTGCTTGAGCGAAGCGAGTTTATCGAAGGCTCTTGTAAATTTATAATGAAACTACTCTTCCCTTCCTCACAGAGTAAGCGACCATATGAAAATCACAGATTTTGTATGTCTGCTTAACCGATTCGCACAAAATTACAGATTTTGGCTCTCTGCTTAAAACACAAGCTTTAGACTGATTAAAAGTTTTTAACATGCTGAAGTTTGGCAGCATATTCGGTGGTGTAAGTTAAGTTTCCAACTGCGAAACCCTATACACTTGACAACTTTCATTTAATTTTATACTATAAAATCATTATTGTAAATATATGTGTTTTGGAGGATTACAATGGAAGCTAACGCAAGAAATATACTACTAACTAAAGAGCAAATTGCTGAAAGAGTACAAGAATTAGGTAAAGAAATTTCCAAAGAATATCATGGAAAAAACCTATATGTTTTATCCCTTCTAAGAGGAAGCTTTATATTTGCAGCTGATCTAGTTAGAGAACTAAGTATACAATTAAAAGTTGGATTTATGACAACTTCAAGCTATGGAAATGCCGAAATATCTTCCGGGTGCGTTAAAGTTATAAATGATATACCTGATAACATTGAAGGATATGATGTGCTTATAGTAGATGATATTATAGACACTGGAATAACAATGGATTTTGTAATTGGTCATGTTAAAGCATTAGGAGCCTCCAGCGTAAAGTGCTGCGTCCTTCTAGATAAACCTGAAAGAAGAAAAGTAGACCTTAAACCAGACTTCTGTTGTTTCGAAATTCCAGATGTATTTGTTGTGGGCTATGGATTAAACTATGGTGATTATTACAGAAATGTACCCTATATATTTAATTGGGAAGAAAAGTAATACGTAAAAGGGCTGTACTCATTACAGTCTTTTTTTATCTATATAACGTAAATTACTTCCCGTTTGGCAACGTATAGCCTGCATTGTCTAATCCAAGATTTATTGCAGTTTCTGGTACTTTACCAACAATTATAGTTTCAGATATTGGCACTTCGTTTTTAACCTCTATATCCTTACTATTAAAAGGTATTATTATCTTCATTCTTGTTTTAACTTGTACATATATTTTATGCCTAGTTTGATTAATCCCTGCACTTTCGAAGTCAGATAAATATTTAGTTTCTATGTATCCCACTGGTTTCATCTTTACTGTAATATCTGGTCCAAAAAATGCTAATAAATTGTTTTTTAATATATATCCTAATGGTAATTTCAGTCCAACTTCGCCTATGTTTTTTAGTTGATTTTGTGATTCCAAAGCTACATCACAGGCTATCTTATTCATTTTTAAGGTATCAGCTTTAATCATCACTATGTTTCCATCTTTATCTTTTTCCACATGAACAACATTATCATAATTAAATTGAGCTAAATATTCATTTAGTATTACTGAGTTTATTATTTCTGTTACTTTAGCTCTTGTCTCTACGTCAGAGGCAGTTATTACAGCAGGGCTCATAAGTAAATTTATATAGTAGATAAAAATACTTAAGAAAATTAAAACTACAGAAATTATAATATAAACCTTTAATTTATTATCACTTGCTCTAAACCTTTTAATGTTATCACACCCTTAAACTCTTGCTTTATATATTTATATGAAGTATAGTCATTCTTTATTTATCTAAGTTATTGCTGTATATTTTATTAATATATTGTTTTATGATATAATTATTTAAAATTATCATTTTATATTTAAAATCAAGGAGGACAATTATGGGTAGAAAGCGCAAAAAAGCTCCTTATAGATACCTAAAAGCAACAGTTATTACTATATTTATGTTATTTTTATTAGCTTCTGTTGCAACGGGTGGAGCTGTATTGGCTATAATAAAGAGTGCACCTGCATTAGACGTAAATGAAATTTTAACATTAAATGAACCTTCAAAGTTATTTAATGACAAGGATGATTTTATGGATGTAGTTGTCACAAATGAGCAAAGAACAGTTATTCCTTTTAATATAATGCCCCAACAATTAAAAGACGCTTTTGTAAGTATTGAAGACGAAAGGTTTTATACACATAAAGGAATCGATATAAAAAGAATAGCTGGCGTAGTTATCATAGATATTAAAAATAAGATTAGTGGTCAATCTGGCTTACAAGGTGCATCTACTATAACCCAACAACTTGTAAGAAACACTATATTATCCTCTGAAGTAACTCTTAAAAGAAAAATTCAGGAGATGTATTTATCTGTACAACTAGAAAATTATCTAACAAAGGATCAAATATTAGAAGGATATATGAATACTATATGGTTAGGTGGTAAGGCCTATGGAGTCGAAGCTGCTGCCCAGCAATATTTTAGTACACCAGCAGAAAAACTAAGCTTAATTCAATGTGCTTTTATTGCAGGTATACCTCAAAGTCCTACATTGTTTTATTCATCAACTGTATTAAAAAGTAATCCATCAGCATATATAAATAGAACTGAAACCGTGTTGATGAAAATGCATGAAAATGGTTACATAACACAGCAACAGTATGAAAGTGCATTAAATGATTTATCTAGTAACAAGTTAACCTTTAAACCTAATGTTGCTCCTAACAGATTGGATTATGAGTATTTTTCAATTCCTGCTATCGAACAAGTAAAAAATGATTTAAAAGCTCAGTATCACTACAACGATACTCAAGTACAGCATCTGCTTATGTATGGTGGTCTAAAAATATTTACTACTATGAATAAAGATATTCAGTACAACACACAAAAAACATTAAATGATGATAGTACCTTTGGTATCGAATCTAGAAAGGATAAGAATGGTATACTACAACCTCAAGCATCTGCTGTAATAATGGATTATCACACCGGAGAAATAAAATCAATTATAGGAGGAAGAGGAAACCAACCTCCTATGTCCCATAATAGAGCAGCTGCGGTTAGTTACTTAAGTCCATATACTAGATCTCCTGGGTCTAGCATAAAACCTCTTACTGTATATGGGGCTGCCATTGATTCAAAACAAGCAACTGCAGCTACTGTAATAGCAGATTCTCCTCTTTCAGAAGATATAGCTAAATTATACGGCCAAAGCGGGAAACAGTATCCACGAAATGATTATGAAGGATATGGAGCATATGGCGAAAATATAACTTTGAGAACAGCTCTAGTTCATTCTGTAAATACAGTAGCTGTAAAACTTGAAAATCAGATTGGATTAAAAACCGGTATAGAGTATGCTGAAAAATTCGGATTAAATTTAAACGCTAGAGATAAAACAAGTATTGCTGCTTTATCTCTAGGACAAACGCACGGCACAACCCCACTTACTATGGCTGCAGCTTATGGGGTTTTCGGAAATGCTGGAAACTATACTACTCCTAGACTTTATCGTAAAGTTTTAGACAGAAGTGGCAAAATTATATTAGAAAATAAGGTTCAATCCAAACAAGTGCTTTCACCAGAGAGTGCTTATATAATGTATGATTTACTAAAAGGACCTGTTAGCTCTGAGGGTACTGGACCGAGAGCGAACTTTGGGTCAATGCCTGTGAGAGGTAAAACTGGTACTTCAAGTGATAACAAGGATTTATGGTTTGTAGGCCTTACCCCTTATTACTCAGCTGCTGTTTGGATTGGTAATGATGACTACAGCGCAATAGGTAGTGGTAAGTATGGATATGAAAGTGGTTTAATAAGTAATACTGCTGCTAAAGCATGGTCGTTAATAATGAAGCCAGTTCATCAGAATTTAGAACCGAAAGACTTAGATATGCCATCTGGAGTAGTGAGTGCAGTAGTTTGCTCTGAATCTGGAAAACTTCCAACTAGCGCATGTTTTAATGACCCTACAGGTAATAAACCATATACCGAATTATTTGTAGATGGTACCGTTCCAGCTGACTACTGTAATTTTCCACATTCATCCGGAAAAAATGATTCTAATTCTGACTCTAATTCTATACTAGATAAAATACTAAGACCGTTTAAAGGTGGTTCTGATACAGAAAATAATACTAACGATGTAAACAAAGATACTAATACTAATACTAATACAAACACTAATTTAGACCCTAATTCTGATAACGTTAATCCAAATAACAATACTAATAACGATGAAAATATAAATAACTCAACTAACTCAGACAATACTACACCTAAAAATAATTTAAATCCTAAAAAGCCTACTATCTTAAATTGAGCTAATTTAGAATTAGCTCTTTTTACTTGTATACTTAATTTTAAAATATATTACTCTTTAGTTTTAGGGTTAAATAATAAAGACATTATATATCCAAATATTATTGCAGCTGTTATCCCACCTGCTGCTCCTTTAATTCCACCGGTAAAGGCTCCAATTAAACCTTTATTTTCAACTTCATTTATTGTAGCCTTTGCAAGACAATACCCAAAGCCTGGTAGTGGTACAGTTGCACCTGCAAATCCAACTTCAACAACAACATCATATATATTTAATGCTCCTAAAATAACTCCTAAAGTCACAAAACTCACCAGAATTCTGGCAGGGGTAAGTTTTGTTTTATCCATAAGTATTTGAGCAATTACACATATTGTTCCTCCCACTAGAAAAGCCGCTGCATAGTCTCTCATTATTCTTCCTCCGAATCTTCGTATTCTATAGAAACTGCATGTGCAATACCTGGAATACTTTCTCCTTGCAATGATGATGTCGTACTTAATAAAGCCCCAGTAGATACTAATAAAACCCTTCTAAATTTTCCCTTTAACATATTCTTATATATATATCCGCAGCACACTACAGCTGAACATCCACATCCGCTGCCACCAGCATTTGTGCCTTGATTTTCGTTATCAAAAATTTTTTCTCCACAATCTATATAGTTATCCTTTACATCATATCCATATTCCTGTAATAATTTCACAGTAATCTCTCTTCCAAACTTGCCCAAATCCCCTGTTGCTATTAAATCGTAGTAATTTGGACTTCTTCCAGTATCCTTAAAGTGCTGATATAAAGTAGATACTGCTGCTGGTGCCATAGCCGCTCCCATATTATTAGGATCGTTTATCCCATAATCTTTTACTTTTCCAATAGTAACATAAGTAATACATGGGTAGTTCCCTTTTCTCCCTAAAACAACGGCACCAGCCCCAGTTACAGTCCATTGAGCTGTAAGAGACCTTTGATTGCCAAATTCTAAAGGAAACCTAAATTGTCTTTCTGCTGCAGCAAAATGAGATGAGGTAGCCGCAACAATATAATTAGCAAAGTTACCATCCATAATCATAGCAGCTAAACCTAAAGACTCTGTCATAGTAGAACAGGCCCCATAAATGCCTAAAAACGGTATATTTATTCCTCTAGCTGCAAAACATGAGGAGGTTAACTGATTAAGTAAATCACCTGCAAGTAGAAAATCTATTTCTTCTTCCTCAAGCTTTGCTTTATTTATACTCTCTATTACTGCGCTATAGAGCATATTGCTTTCTGCTTTTTCAAAACTTTCAGTGCCATTTAAATCATCTTCTAAAATCACATCAAAATACTCAGATAACCTTCCTTGCCCTTCTTTAGGTCCAACTATACTCATAGTAGCAATAATTTTAGGCTTAGTTTCTATTTTTACAGTATGCTTTCCAATTTTTTTATTCAAGAAGATCACCCCATTTCCTTTCTATAGATAAGCAATTCCATAAACTCACTTATACTAGTGGATATGTAAAGTTTGTGGATTGTGTATCTACATATATATCAATTACACTTTAGTAGCTATAAAATATATTATGCCTACTAATACAGATGTACTTATTCCATAAACTAATACTGGCCCAGCTATTATAAACATCTTAGCTCCTATACCAAGCACATGTCCTTCTCTTTTAAATTCCATTGCTGGTGATACTACAGAGTTAGCAAAACCAGTTATAGGCACTACAGTACCAGCTCCCGCAAAAGTTGCTATTTTATCATACACACCAATACCTGTAAGTAACGCACCAATAAAAATCATAATTATAGAAACATAAGTTCCTATATCCGCTTTAGGTATTCCTATATTCAATAAGTAATTGTAAAAAAATTGTCCTATATCACAAATAAGACCTCCCACCACAAATGCACTTATACAATTTTTTATAATATTGGGTTTAGGTAATATCTGCTTTGATAACTTCTTAAACTTTTCTTTTACTATTTCCTCTTTAATTCCCACATCAATCACTTCCTTTAATTTAATGCTTATATTAAATCTATTTTGTGCACAATTAATATTTTTAAACAAAAATAAAATAGGATACATTTGTAATATGTATCCTATCCGCTTAAATTTTCTCTCATTATTTTTAAAACCTTTTTTTCAATTCTAGATACTTGTACCTGACTAATTCCTAGCATCTTAGCTACTTGTACTTGAGTTTTATCTTTAAAATATCTAAGCATTATAATTTGTCTAGATTTAACATCTAAGCTTTTAAGTGCCTCTTTTAAGGCAATTTTATCTATCATTTCATTGTCTTGATCTGGATTTTCACTTAGCTTATCTATTAACAAAACAGGTGCTCCATCATCCTGATGGATAGTATCATATAAATACTGCAAGCTGTTAACAGATTCCGTTGCAAATATGATGTCTTCAACAGTTATCCCTGAGTATTCTGACAATTCTTCAATAGTAGGATCTCTATCAAGCTTTTTAGTAAGTGCTTCTTTATCATAATGAAGCTTCTTGGCTACATTTTTAACGCTCCTGCTAACCTTTATCATTCCATCGTCTCTTATAAACCTTTTGATTTCTCCAAGAATCATAGGTACTGCATATGTAGAAAATTTTACATTATACTTTTCATCAAAATTATTTACAGCCTTTACTAATCCCATACAGCCTATTTGAAAAATATCTTCATATTCATATCCTCTATTCAGAAACTTTTTACTTATAGTAGCTACCAACGGAAAGTTAACTTCTACTAATTTGTTTAAGGTCTCCTTGTCTCCATTTTTGGCGCGTTTAATGAGTTCAAGGTTATCTTTATAATCATAATTTAATTTTTTTATTGCTTCTTCACTCATATTCTCCACCTAACTTAAAGATTTAAAAACTTTTCTCATTGTTATTCTTGTTCCTTTACCTTTCTCTGACTCAACGTTTAAACTATCCATAAAGGTTTCCATTACTGTAAAACCCATACCTGATCTTTCCAGATCTGGCCTAGATGTATATAGTGGTTGCATAGCAATCTCTATATTTTCTATACCAGCCCCTTCATCCTCTACTATTATTGTAAACTCCTGGTCTTTAATATAAGCTTCAATTTTAACTAATCCCTCCTTGTTTTCATATCCATGAATGATTGAGTTTGTTACTGCTTCAGAAATAGCTGTTTTAATATCTGTTAGCTCCTCTATGGTAGGATCTAGCTGTGACGCAAAAGCTGCTACTGCTACCCTAGCAAAGCTTTCATTTTGTGATTTACTTAAAAATTCTATTTTCATCATATTTTCGTACATATTTAATCCCCCCATTAAATGTTCCTAACTGCATCTTCTAGACTTTCATAGAGCTTGATTATCTTAAACATACCAGATAACTCAAAAACTCTCTTAACTGAATCGCTAACATTTATTATACAAATATCACCTTTTTTTAATGTTAACTTTTTATATCTTCCTATAACTACACCTATTCCAGAACTGTCCATAAAGCTTATACCCTGAAAATCCATTATTAGTTTGCTAATGTTGTCCCTATCTAACCTATCATCAATCTTGCTCCTTACTTCCTCAGCACTATGATGGTCTAATTCTCCAATCATATGAACAATAAGTTTATCCTCTTTGTTTTCAAATTCTAAATACATACTATCACCGCTCTACTAAAACCAAATTCAAAAACTATATCCACTCTTAGTTTTAGCGTTAAAGACTAACTCTTTAACTTTAATTTACTCATTCTAAAATTAGTGGCAAAACTCTAGAATGACTGTAACAACACTTTAACAATATATATCATTACAGTATATGCATGAAATTTATGCATAGTCCGAGCCAGACTATCTTACCCCCCTTCTGTTATATTTTATATAATAATTTTTAAAGTTTTTGAATAAAATATTACTTTAACTTATATTCTACACGTGGAATAATTTTCCTTCATTTTTGTATATTTTTTCTATTTCTTATTTTTTACATATTACTCATATTTTATTCAGTATATATAAAATTTTTTTATATATTTATTCTTCAGTTACCAGTATTAAGACTCTCTATTGTATAAAGGGTAGTTTAAGTGTATTTTTTTACATAAAAGATCATGTTTTGTATATAATTTTAATAATTGTCTTTTGCTTAAATCATTGCTATAATAATATTTGCTTGACTACTTATATAAAAATATAGCGATAAATTTAGAAGTATTTGTAATTTTTTGTGCTTTTACTTAAATTATATACTAGGGAGGTATACATAATATGGATATGTGGTTAAAAGAAGGTCAAATAGAAGATGCTGCAATGACATATAAAATAAAAGAAACTCTTGTTACTAAAAAAACTGAGTATCAAGATTTATCTATAGTAGATACCTATGCATTTGGAAGAATGCTTATATTAGATGGAATTGTTCAAACTACTGTAAAAGATGAATATGTTTATCATGAAATGATTTCACACATACCACTATTTACACATCCAAATCCTAAAAAAGTACTTGTTGTTGGTGGTGGTGACGGCGGTGCTATAAGAGAAGTTTTAAAACATCCATCTGTTAAAAAAGCCGTTTTATGCGAGATTGATGGTGAAGTAGTTGACCAATGTAAGAAATTTCTTCCTGAAATTAGTTGTGCTTTAGATGATGCAAGATGTGAAGTATTTATAGGTGACGGTATAAAATATGTTCACGAGCACAAAAATCAATTTGATGTTATAATTGTTGATTCTACTGATCCTTTTGGAGCTGCTGAAGGCTTATTTGGTGGAAGCTTCTACAAAGAAATATTCGAATGTTTAACAGAGGATGGAATATTTATAGCTCAAACTGAAACTCCATTTTACTTACCTGATGTAGTGAAACGAGTTTACGACGATGCTAAAGCTGTTTTTCCTATAACTAAATTATTTATGGCAGCTATACCTACATATCCAAGCGGATTTTGGAGTTTTACTGTAGGTTCTAAAAAATATGATCCTGAGAAGGTAGATTTATCAAATATTGTAGATATAGAAAGTAAGTATTACACTAAAAAGCTTCATAAATCTTGTTTTGTATTACCAAAATTTATTGAAGATATACTAAAATAATCATATTTACTGACATTACTATATAATACTATTTATCTAAAGTGAATATAGAGTTTTCTGTGAATAAAAAATAAACTCCTGGTTAACTGACTATGGTAAACTATCAATTACCATCATCAGTTAACCAGGAGTTTAAAAAATATAAGTAATTGTATGACAGTTTTCAAGACTTTAATAGACTTTTTAACAATCAATGACGCTACTTTCAACTATTTCAATTTCTTCTTTAGTCAAACCAAAAAAACCATATAAATAATCTTCATTTGTTTCTTCATTATATTCTGGTATTATTGGTATACATAGCTTATTTATATTGTTTGGGTAGTATTCAAACAAGTCTTCTCCTAGTTTCTTAGCAAAAGTTTTAAAGTAAAATTCGTATAACTTACTATTTAATAGGAACAACAAATAACTATATGTTAATTCTGTTTGTTTTGATAGTATGAGAGAATATACATCTGCACTAAAATAACTACCTTTATCTAAAGAAAATCTGTTTCTATTTGATTTATATGGGAAAATAATCTTTTCTTCTTCAAATATATTCTGAACTCTACCCCATTGTAATTCATACCATCTTCTAATGCCATTTTTACATTCTCTTCGGTTTAATAACCTTTCTTTATATTTACTTATATATTTGATAGCTATAGGGTATTCATGTTCACTATTTATAAGATTAGAATATATGATAAACTTATCATCTTTTTCAATTTTGTTTTTATAGATATAACTGCTCTTTATCCATGGCTTTATAATATCCTTTTCTATTCCATATTCAGCTATTATATCACTATCTACTACAAAAGCTTTATCACAGCCAGTTATTATCCCCTGATAACTTTCACATATATTACCCAGAATATACAAACTATTTTTTTCAATTTTTTTTACTATATTTCTTTCTTTTTCGTCAATTAATCTCCAACCGCTTCTATTCAAATCTTTACTGGAAATATAAAACTGTTTATATTCTTTTCCAGTACCCTTAAATAAAGAATTATAGAAATTCTTTTTGTTTTTGCCTTTAGTTTCTAAAGGTTTTATAACCTCTATACTATTTTCGTCACTATTTCCTTTTAATAAGAATATAATTACAGGATCAACGCCTACTCTTTTAAAAGGTCTGATTCCATAGAAATCAACAATTTTGTATATTTCAGTTTCATCAGTTAACATTTTCCTTAAGGTTTCCCCACTTTGTGCTTCCAAAAAATATCTAGATGTAATAAATGACAACTTACCCTTTTCCTTTATTTTTTTTATTCCACTTTTAAAAAAACAATAAGAAATATCACCTTTGTCTTTATATATATCACTATATTTATCTTTTAATATCTTGGAATAACTTTTATCAATAGTCTTATGTCCAATGTAGGGTGGGTTTCCTATTATAAAATCAAAGTCTTCATCAATAATATCTATTAAAAAATCTTTTTTAACAAAATTATGTTCATTTAAATAACCAGTTATATAAAAAATATCAATTTTTAAAATTTTAAGTGCGGTTTCATCTATATCAAATCCGTATAAATTGTTGTCTAATATATGCTTATCTATATCTGTAATATTTAAACTCATACTATTTTTTTTATTTATTAAGTTTAAATTTGATAGATAAATATCTTTTAAATATTTAAGACATGGAATTATTATGTTTCCACAACCACATGCTGGATCTAAAATTTTTAAATATGGATTATTAATTATATCCTCTGAACTTATTATATTTTTCACTATAAATTTAGATATCTCTTCTGGAGTATACACTACTCCATTTTCCTTATTTAATCCACACAGCTTATAATATTGGTCTGAAAAACTACAATCACTGTCAATATTCAACATATTTTTATAGTGATTTATAGCTATTTCCTTGTTCATTTGGTCTAAAGGAAGTAAAATCATATTATAAAGTTCATTTATTTTTTCTAAAAAATCCATATACATATTTTATATCTCCACTATATTTAAGTATAATCTAAAAATTTAAGCACAGTATAAAGTATATCATAATAAATGATGGGAGGCAGTTAAAATGAGTAAAAAAATAGTCGTTTTATGTACACTATGTGTATTTCTTTTATGTTCTTGTAGTAATAAAAATATTGATAATTTATCTAATACTCCTTCAACCTCTACAACTAGTGATACAACGTTAATAACTTCTGATAATAATATTAGTAGTACTACTACTAATAATAGTATTAATAGTAATAGTATTAACAATAATGACAACATAAAAAATGATATGAATTATGATAATAAGAACTCTAATACTAAGGAACTTAATATATCTAATTTAAATTCCACTGAGAAGAATTGGTTTTTCCAACCTAAAAAAGATGGATCTCCTTCTGGAGAACCGCAGGAAATATTAGACCTTATAAATAAGTACTCAGCTTATTATTTAGGTGATACATCTAAAAAAGTTCTATATTTAACTTTTGATGAAGGCTATGAAAATGGATATACCTCAAAAATTTTAGATATACTAAAAGAAAATAATGTTAAAGCTGCTTTTTTTGTTACACTACCTTTTATAAATACTAATAAAGACTTAATAAAACGAATGGATGCAGAAGGACATTTAGTTTGTAACCATTCTAACACTCATCCTTCAATGGCTAAGGCAGCAAAGAAAGGAAAAGATTCCTTTGAAAATGAATTTTCTACAACTGAAAAAGCCTATGAGGATGTTACCGGCAAAAAAATGCCAAAGTTTTTTAGGCCTCCTATGGGTAAATATAGTGAGTTATCCTTGTACTATACTAAAGAATTGGGTTATAAGACTATATTTTGGAGCTTCGCATATGGTGATTGGGATACCACTAAGCAACCCTCTCCTGACTATGGTAAAAAAATAATAGCTGAAAGGACACATAATGGTGCTATCGTTCTTTTACATGCTGTGTCAAAAACCAACACTGAAATACTAGATTATGTTATAAAAGATTGGAAAAGTAAAGGTTATGAAATAGAACCTTTAGATAAATTACCGTAATATAGATAACCACGCCCGAAATTTAACTTATACTCCGGAATATGGTGCTAAACTTCGGCACGTTAAAAACTTTTAATCAGTCTAAAGTTCGTGTTTTAGAAAATCTAAGAAGCTTTGATAAACTCGTACCTCAGACATATCAAAACTTCTAAGATTTTCTAAAAACACTTCACTAAGACTGATAAAAAAGTTTTTAAATGTGTCTTCAGTTTTAGCATCATATTCCTACGTATAAGTTAAATTTAAGTTGTGGTTATCTATAATTTAACTAAAAACAATTATTAATTAATTATAATTTTGACTTGACAACATAAAATTTCGGTAGTATATTTTATGTATACTAAATAAGTATATTTTATGTTTTGGAGAAATTTTATGAAAATTACACAAGAATCAGATTATGGTTTCAGAGTAGTACTATATTTGTCTAAATTAGGATATGGAGAAAAAATTGAAGCAAAAACTATTTCTTATGAAGAGAATATACCACTAAGATTTTTACTAAAACTTTTAAGAAAACTTACAATGGCAGGTATAATAAGATCATATAGAGGTATTAATGGTGGATATGCTCTTAATAAACAGCCAGAAGATATAAGCTTAAAGGATGTTATAGAAGCAATCGATGGACCTATTTTTATAAATAGATGCCTCTATGACCCTACTCACTGTAACTTGAATAGAACTAATAAATGTGATATACATCATGCTATATCAAAAATTCAATCAAGATTAATAAAGGATCTAAGTAACGTAACCTTTAGTGACATTATTAATAATAAAGTAAAGCTTGAATCAGATAGGGTTTTGACCCATGCTGATTCTTAGTTCAATGAATAATACAATAGGGGAATTGTTTCCCCTTATATTTTAAATTAAAACTATACCAATAAGGTATACATTAGGAGGGTTTTTCATGTCAAATTGTTCAACATGTTCAGATTGCACAATATGTCAGTCCGCTGATGGTGTGCTACATAGTTTTATATCATCGTTAGATGTAGAAACTTCTCATCATAGGGTAGAAAGTCAAAAAACAAAATGTAAGTTTGGAATGGAAGGAGTTTGCTGCAAACTCTGCGCTAATGGTCCCTGCAAGATAACCCCTAAATCCCCAAGAGGTATATGTGGTGCAACCGCAGATACCATAGTTGCTAGAAACTTTTTAAGAGCTGTGGCTGCAGGTTCAGGTTGTTATGTTCACGTAGTGGAAAATACAGCAAGAAACTTAAAGTCAATGGGAGAAAATAAAGAAACACTTAAAGGATTATCTACACTAAATAGACTTTCTGATATTTTTGATATAAAGGAAGCTGATGTACATAAAAAAGCTGTACTATTAGCTGATAAAGTAATAGCTGATTTATATAAACCTAGATTTGATAAGATGGAATTAGTTGAAAAAATGGGCTATAAGCCTAGACTAGATAAGTGGGCTGAGCTAAATATTCTTCCTGGAGGAGCAAAATCTGAAGTTTTTGATGGTGTTGTAAAAACCTCTACTAATCTAAATAGTGATCCAGTAGATATGCTTCTAAGTTGTCTAAGACTTGGTATTTCCACAGGAATATATGGTCTTACTCTTACTAATTTATTAAATGATATTATGCTTGGAGAACCTAAAATAAGAGCAGCAAAAGTAGGTCTTAAGGTTATAGATACAGATTATATTAATATAATGATAACAGGTCATCAGCATTCATTGATTGCTCATCTACAGGATAGATTAACAGACGAAGATATAGTAGAAAGAGCTAAGGCTATCGGTGCAAAAGGCTTCAAAATAGTTGGATGCACTTGTGTAGGACAAGACTTGCAACTTAGAGGAGAGCACTACGATGAAGTATTCTCTGGTCATGCAGGAAATAACTTTACAAGTGAAGCTGTAATTGCAACTGGTGCTGTTGATTTAATATTATCTGAATTTAATTGTACATTGCCAGGTATAGAACCTATAGCTGATGAATTTATGGTAAAGCAAATATGTATAGACAATATAGCTAAAAAAGCAAATGCTGAACATGTAGCTTATTCTTACGAAGAAAGAGTAAATATTACAAATAAGGTTATAAATGAAGCATTAGAAGCTTACAGCAGCAGAAGAAGTAAAGTAACAATAAATCTTCCTGAAAATCATGGTGATGATAATACAATAACAGGTGTCAGTGAAACATCTTTAAAAGAATTCCTTGGTGGTACATGGAAGCCACTAGTTGATCTAATTGCTGAAGGAAAAATTAAAGGGGTTGCTGGAATAGTTGGATGCTCTAACCTAACAGCAAAGGGTCACGACGTATTTACTGTAGAACTTACTAAAGAACTTATAAAGAGAAATATAATAGTACTATCCGCAGGATGTTCAAGTGGTGGCCTAGAAAATGTTGGTCTTATGTCACCAGCAGCTGCAGAACTTGCTGGTGATAGTTTAAAAGAAGTTTGCCAAAGCCTTGGTATACCTCCTGTATTAAATTTTGGACCTTGCCTTGCTATTGGAAGATTAGAAATAGTTGCTACAGAACTAGCTGAATATCTAGGAATAGATATCCCTCAGTTACCTCTAGTATTATCTGCACCTCAATGGCTTGAAGAACAAGCACTTGCAGATGGTTCCTTTGGTCTTGCATTAGGATTACCTCTTCACCTTGCAATACCTCCATTTATTACTGGAAGTAGCCTTGTAACTAAAGTATTAACTGAAGATCTTAAAAATATCACAGGTGGTCATTTAATACTTGAAGATGATGTAATGAAAACTGCTGATATACTAGAATCTATAGTTATAGAAAAAAGACAAGGACTTGGTCTTAAATAATAAGTGCTTTTTACTAACTTACCATATTAAATGAACTCTGTCATAATTCACTTACTATTATTTACTTATAGAAAAGATAGAACTGTATAACTTTTTATTGCTAGCAAAAAGTTACTCAGTTCTATCTTTTTGTCTAACCTAAAGTAAAATTTACACTAGCTAATATAATTCCCATCGCAATAACCCTTAATAATAATATATAATGTTACCAAACAAGAATATCTACAAAACTTATTATATATTCGTATTAAATTCTATGAGTATTGTTAAAAATATATCTTTATACTTATAGCCATATTTCATTGAAATATACAGATATTTGTGCTAGAATGATTGATACATTTTCAAAAATGTTTGAAATATGAAAATTAACTTTTATAAATATTTTTATAAGGGGGATACCTATTATGAATAACAATAATTTTCCAAATCAACAAGGTCTGTATCATCCTGATATGGAAAAGGATAGCTGCGGAGTTGGTTTTATAACTCATATAAATGGAATTAAATCAAACTCTATTTTAAAGCAAGGTCTTCAAATTTTGAAGAATTTAAAGCATAGAGGGGCTGTTGGAGCAGATCCTACTACTGGTGACGGTTCAGGAATTATGATTCAAATACCTCATGAGTTTTTTAAAGAAGAAACTAGTAAAATACAGATAGATCTTCCTGAGTACGGTGATTATGCTGTTGGAATGATTTTTTTACCTAGGGAACCGCATACAAGACTTTTCTGTGAAGGTGTATTTGAAAAAGTGTTAAAAGAAGAAAATCAAAAACTTCTAGGTTGGAGAGAAGTTCCTGTATGTGAAAAAGCCTGTGGTGAATCAGCAAGAGCTACAATACCTGTAATAATGCAAGTATTTATAGATAGAAACGGACAATCGCAAGATATATTTAAGCAAAAACTGCTAGCCATAAGAAAACAAGTCCAAAACTTAGTTCTTAATTCTAATAAAGCAAATGTAGATAACTTTTATGTTTGTAGTTTGTCAGATAGTACCATAGTGTACAAAGGTCAGATTCTAGGTTATATGTTGGAAGAGTTTTATCTAGATTTAAAAAATCCCGCTGTGAAAACCTCAATTATAATCGTACATGAAAGATACAGTACAAATACATTCCCATCCTGGAAACTTGCTCAGCCATTTAGATATATAGCACATAACGGTGAAATTAATACAATTCGTGGAAATGTTAACAAGATGAATGCTAGAGAAGGAGTTATGTATTCTAATACCTTTGGCGAAAATTTCAAGAAAATTTTACCTATAATTGAACCAGGTGGAAGTGACTCTTCCTCTTTAGATAACGTATTTGAGTCATTCATAGAAAATGGACATACCATGGAATACACAATGTCTCTTTTAGTTCCAGAAGCATGGGAGAAAGATTTAACTATGGATGAAAATAAAAGAGCCTTTTATGAATATCATGCTAGGTTAATGGAACCATGGGATGGCCCTGCTACCATTGCATTTACTGATGGTGTTAAGGCTGGTGTTGCTCTAGATAGAAACGGATTAAGACCTGCTCGTTATACAGTAACTAAGGATGATTTAGTTATTATAGCTTCAGAAACAGGAGTAGTTGATATTGACAATTCTATGGTAACAGAAAAAGGCTTAATAGAGCCGGGTAAAATTTTGTTAGTAGACACTTCAGAAGGAAGAATAGTTTATGATGAAGAAACAAAAGCAAAAATAAGTACTATAAAACCATTTAAAGATTGGATTGAAAGAAACAAGTTAACTCTTAAAGATATTAAACAACCTTATGAGACAAAAGCAATGAGAAAAGAAACCTTATTATTAAAAGAAGAAATATTCGGGTATACTCAAGAAGAACTTAGACAAGTTATCTCCGTTATGGCTGACACTGGTAAAGAACCTATAGGATCTATGGGATTAAACTCCCCTATCGCTATACTGTCTGACAAGCCTCAACTTTTATTTAATTACTTTAAGCAAACTTTTGCTCAGGTTACAAATCCACCAATAGACCCTATAAGAGAAGCTTCCGTAATGTCTTTAACACAATATATTGGAAGCCACGGAAAAATTCTTGATCAAATAGAAACAGATACAAATACTAAATATATTGAAATCAAACATCCTATACTTTCTGATTCAGAATTAGAAAGTATAAAAGATTTAGATACTGAAGACTTTAAGACAATTACAATTCCAATAGTATTTGAAACTGACCGTAAGAATGGATTAAAAGAAGCCTTAGAATATTTATGTAAGCGTGCAGAGGAAAGTGTATTAAGCGGTCATAATATTTTAATATTAAGTGACAGAAATACAAATATATATTCTGCTCCTATTCCAAGCTTATTAGCTTTAAGTGCTGTTAATAATCATCTTATTAAAAAGAAACTAAGAACCTCTGTAGATATATTAGTAGAGTCCGGTGATGCAAGAGACGTTATGCATATAGCCCTTCTACTTGGCTATGGTGCAAAAGCTGTTAATCCTTATATGGTATATCATATTATTTCAGATATGATAGAAAATAAGAAATATGTTAAAAACATAACTACTGTAGAGGATGGCTTTAAAAATTACTGTAAGGCAATCTCTGACGGACTTCTAAAGATAATTTCAAGAATGGGAATATCCACATTGCAAAGTTATAGCGGCTCTCAAATATTTGAAAGCATAGGTATAAGTACTGATTTAATAAATGAATATTTCCCTCATACCCCTGCTAGAATTTCAGGAATTACCTTAGATGATATTGCAAATGATGTTATACAAAGACATGGATCAATATATGAAAATGATCAAAAACCAAACACTGAGACTAATTACCTTCTGCCACCAACTTTAGTAAAGAAGCTTAGAAACTTATCTGTAACTAAAAATCATGAATCTTGTAAGGAATATCGTAAAGAAATAACTGATCAAGATGAAAAATTAGTTACTATAAGAAACCTTTTTAAGTTTAAAACTATAAAAAGCATTCCTCTATCAGAGGTAGAGCCAGTAGAAAGCATCTTGAAACGTTTTACAATTTCAGGTATGTCTTTTGGATCATTAAGCAAAGAAGCCCATGAAACAATTGCTATTGCTATGAATAAAATAGGAGCTACTAGCAACTCTGGTGAAGGTGGAGAAGATCCTGATAGATATAAATTAAGATGTAATGGTGAAGATCCCAAAAGTGCTGTTAAACAGGTTGCATCTTCAAGATTTGGTGTAACTACTGAGTACCTTGTTAACTGCAGCGAACTTCAGATTAAAATGGCACAAGGAGCAAAACCAGGTGAAGGTGGTCATTTACCTAGTAGTAAAGTTACCGAGGAAATTGCTAGAGTACGTCATTCAATCCCAGGAATAGATTTAATTTCACCACCACCTCATCACGATATATATTCTATAGAAGACCTAGCACAGCTGATATTTGACCTAAAAAATGTAAACCCTGCTGCTAGGATTGGTGCAAAACTAGTATCAGAAGCAGGTGTGGGTACCGTTGCTGCTGGTGTAGTTAAAGGACATGCAGATGTAATTATGATCAGTGGTCATGATGGCGGTACAGGTGCTTCTCCAATTAGTTCAATGAAATATGTAGGTCTTCCATGGGAATTAGGAGTTGCGGAAGTTCAGCAAACTTTACTACTAAATAACTTAAGAAGCAGAGTGACTGTTCAAGTTGATGGTAAATTAATGTCAGGTAGAGATGTAGTAGTTGCAGCTTTACTTGGTGCTGAAGAGTACGGATTTTCCACTACTGCCCTTATATCTCTTGGATGTATAATGTGCAAACAATGTGCTTTAAACAGATGTCCTGTGGGAATCGCTACTCAAGATGCAGATCTTCGTGAAAAATTTAAGGGTAAACCTGAACATTTAATTAATTACCTAACCTTTATTGCAGAAGAAGCACGTGAAATAATGGCACAGCTTGGTTTCAAATCTATAGACGAAATGATTGGTAGAGTGGACATGCTGGAAGTTAAAGAAACTCTTAAGCACAAACTTAAAGGTCTAGATTTATCTCCTATACTCTATAGGCCTGAACTTCCTTCTAGAATAATTGGAAAACACACTATACCTCAAGAGCACAAAATAGATAACGTACTGGATAGACAATTAATTGAGTCATCACGCACTGCTTTAGAAAATAAAGCTAAGGTTGAACTTACAGCTGACGTTAGAAACACTGATAGAACTGTAGGCGCTATGTTAAGTGGTGAAATTGCTAGGCGTTATGGAGACGAAGGTTTTCCTGAAGATACTATTATAGCACAATTGAAAGGTTCTGCTGGTCAAAGCTTTGGAGCTTTTGCAGCTAGAGGACTTACACTAATTCTTAGCGGAGATGCAAATGATTATGTAGGTAAAGGCTTATCTGGTGGTAAAATAATATTAATTCCATCAGAAGATTCTACTTTTAATCCTAGAGAAAATGTTATTGCAGGAAACACTCTTCTTTACGGAGCAACTTCTGGTAAAGCCTTTATTTTGGGAAAAGTAGGCCAAAGGTTCTGTGTAAGAAACAGCGGTGCTGAAGCTGTAGTAGAAGGTATTGGCAACCATGGTTGTGAATATATGACAGGTGGTACTGTAGTTATTCTAGGAACTACTGGGAAAAACTTTGGTGCTGGAATGAGCGGTGGAACAGCTTATATATTAGATGAAGCTGGAGACTTTGAAAACAAATGTAATAAAGAAATAGTAGAAGTAAAGCTTGTAATCAATGAAAATGATATATTAAAGCTAAAGAAGCTTATAAGTGAACATCAGTTGTATACTAATAGTTCAAAAGCTAAAGAAATACTAGATAATTGGGATGTTTATGTTAAGAAGTTCTTAAAGGTAACTTCTCCTATCTACGAAAAGCAATTAAATTTACAAGAAAATATATAAATTTCAAATAGAGCAGCTTAGCTGCTCTGTTTTTGTATATAGATAGTCACGCCCGAAATTTAACTTATACTCCGGAATATGCTGCCAAACTTCGGCACGTTAAAAACTTTTAGTCAGTCTAAAGTTCGTATTTTTGAAAATCTAAGAACCTTATATAAACTCGCTATGCTCAAACATATATAAGGCTCTAAGATTTTCTAAAAACACTTCACTAAGACTGACAAAAAAGTTTTTAAATGTGCCTTCAGTTTTAGCAGCATATTCCTACGTATAAGTTAAATTTAAATTGTAGTTATTATATAAAGTAAAATTTATCAAGTATTACCGAGGATAATTTATACTGATAGTTGTTTTATAGCGTTTCCGTATATCTTAGTCAGCTTTACTAAGTCATCAATCTCTATATATTCGTTAGCTTGGTGATCTAAGTCTGGCTTTCCAGGGAATATAGGTCCAAAGGCAACTATATTAGGCATTTCTTTCGCATATGTGCCTCCTCCCATAGCTATTGGCTTCGCTTTTTCCCCTGTTTGCTCTTCATATACTTGGCATAGAGTTTTTATTAACTCATGATCTTTTGGAAAGTACAAAGGGGGTTGATGCATTAATCCTTCTATATTGAATCCTGTTTCTTTAATTTTATCTTGTAATGGATTCATCATTTGTTCCAATATACAAGTTACAGGATATCTTAGATTCATACCTATAGAAACCATATCTCTATTCATATTTATAGTTCCCACATTAAAGCTTAGCTCTCCTGAAACCTCATCTTTTAGATACACCCCAAAAGTTTTTCCGTTAGTCTCTAAACCAATATTTTCAGCTAAAAATTTTATAATCTTTCCTATTTCACCTTTATCAATTTCTATCCAGTTTAAGAATATTAATGTTTGCATTACGGCATTTTTCCCTTGCTCTGGTGTGCTACCATGGGCTGAATTTCCTTTGCACTTTAATATTAATAAATCTTCTTTTATCTCATAGCTTAAATCTATATTATGAGCCTTAGCATTGGAATCTACTTTTCTCATTAGAGCTTCTTTATCCTCTAATTTCAGACCTACTTCACAATAATCAGGAACCATATTAGATTTGTTTCCACCTTTAATGTATACAACAGGACTATTTTCTATATTTTTAAATTCCTTAGCTAAGGAAAATGTGGTTATACCTTTTTCTGCAAAAATTACTGGAAAATATGCATCTGGTGTAAATCCTATTGATGGTTTTTCTTCCTTTTTCAAATAGTATTCAATATCTCTGCTTCCGCTTTCCTCATTAGTTCCAAGAAGTATTCTTATTCTGTTCTGTGACTTATATCCTGTTTCTTTTAAAGCATATAAGCCGTATATACAAGCCATTATTGGCCCCTTATCATCTAAAGCTCCTCTTCCATAAAGTTTGTTATCATGTATCTCTGCACCATAGGGATCAAATTTCCATCCATCTCCAGCAGGTACTACATCTAGATGTCCCAAAATTCCAACTATTTCATCCCCCTCACCATATTCAATATATCCCATATAGCCATCAATATTTTTTGTTTTAAATCCCATATTCTCACCAATCTTTAAAACAGAAATCAATGCATTATTTATCCCTTCTCCAAAGGGCATACCTGGTCTTTCTTCGGTTTCTACGCTTTTTATTCTCATAATCTCTTGAGTTTTTTCTATTAATTCAGTTTTCAGTTCATCTATTTTTTTATTTAACTCCATAATAATTCCTCCTTATATTTTTATATGTATATTCTAGACAAAATTCAAATTAAAAGCTGCACAAAAAAGTGTGCAGCTTTTATATAAAATGAAAAGAATAATTTAGTTATGGTGTAATATATACTAGTACATGACCTTTTCTCTTTCCACATAAGGTTGTTTCCATGTATTTGAAAATACATAGTCGTTAATATTCTTCTTAGGGTAATGTGCTTTTGTTTCTTCAGCTTCACCTACCGGTGTTACTCCTACTACTCTATAGTTAGCTGGAACCTGAAGTGTGCTTTTCACCTTATGTTCATCAATAGCGGCAACCCAACATGTTCCATAACCTTCTACTGTAGCAGCAAGTATAAAATGTTCCATAGCTATGGCACCATCTACTAGATAATATTCCTTATTGTCTACTACACCTGATTCCTTAGGATCAGCTACTACTACTACTACCATTGGTGCTTCTCTAACCGCTTGAGCAGCAGCATCTGTTTTATTCTCTATAGCATCTGCTATGCTATCCTTCTTTTGCTTATCTTCTACTAATATAAACTTAAAAGATGCTTCATTTTTCCAAGAAGGACACATCATAGCTGCGTTTATCATTTTTTCTACTTTCTCTTTATTAATTGGTGTACTTTTAAAGCTCTTTATACTAGTTCTGCTTTCGATAACATCATAAAATTGCATGTAATCACACTCCTTCAAAAATAGTTTGTGTAAATTACATCTATAATATTCTATATGTGTTATTCATTTATTAATTTAAAAGCTATAGATACCCACAGCTTAAATTTAACTTATACGCAGAAATATGATGCCAAAACTGATGGCACTTTTAAAAACTTTTTTATTAGTCTTAGTGAAGTGTTTTTGAAAATTTTAGAAGCTTTGATATGGTTGAAAGCCTGAATGGCTTTCAACGAGCGACTTATCAATGGTAATTGATAAGTTGGTCCGGACTGAGGTACGAGTTTATCAAAGGTTCTTAATAAATTTATATTGAAACTACTCTTCCTTCCGTCAGAGTAGTGCTCACAGAGTAAGCGACCATATCAAAATCACAGATTTTGTATGTCTGCTTAACCGATTCGCACAAAATTACAGATTTTGGATCTCTGCTTAAACACGAACTTTAGACTAATTAAAAGTTTTTAACGTGCCGAAGTTTGGCAGCATATTCGGTCGTATAAGTTAAATTTCGGCCGTGGTTATTTATATCTATTATATTTTATAACTTCTACTAAAAATTTAGGTATTGAAGATAACCTCTTAATTCTCCAAGGCTCTTTTGAAACTCTGTAAAGCCATTCTAAACCTAGCTTTATTATCCATTTTGGTGCTCTTTTAACTTTTCCAGAAAAGACATCAAAGCTTCCTCCAACACCCATATATATTTTACAAGGTAATGTAGGCATATTTTTTATTATAAATATATCTTGTCTTGGCGATCCCATAGCAACAAACAAAGCATATGGCTTTTTTTCTATAATATGCTGTAAAATAGATTCATAATTGTCCATATCAAAATATCCATTATGATATCCAGCTATATTTAAATTAGGATATTTTAACTTAAGCTTATCCATGCAGCCTTTAAGTATATCTTCTTTTGCACCAATAAGATATATACTTTTATTTTCTATTTCACACTTTTTTATAATAGATTCCATTACTTCAATTCCAGCGATTTTTTCTTTAACAGGTTTTTTAATTATTTTAGCAGCTAATACTGTTCCAATTCCATCAGGAATTATTACAGAATTGCTACCAGTAAAATTTTCAAAAAGCATAGGATTATTAAGTCCATTATACAAAACCTCGGGATTTCCTGATATTATGTTAACTTTATCAAACTTTTCTATGTAATTCATAAGTTCTAATTTTGTACCATTAAACACATTAAATTTTAATATCCTACTAAACATTTTTCCTCCAAAATTTAGCTTTAGTTTATAATAAATCAAAAATAAAAATCAAGCCAATTGTTTTCTACTTAATTTTATCTTGTAAGTTTTTAATTATCAATTAAATATAAGTTATTTAATAAATATTGTGCAAAATAACTGTAATCAAGTATGTGTAAATTTACATATACTTGATTACGTCTCTACTGATCTTTTTTGGGAATTTCCACATGCTGATTTTGCAATAATTTTATTGTTAGAAGTAGTACTACTTTTTCAGTAACGTTGTTGAAGGTTTGTTCTATGGGTGACTTACAGTTTTTATCTATTGGATTTTCAAGAATATCAGTTTCAACAATTTCTGCTTTTATTAATTCACAGAACACTTTTTCATTAAAGAATTCAGTGAATTTGAAACTTTGCTCACGAATATCTCGTCCAGTTATATCTTCTTCACAGGAATCGTAAACTTTAATGCTAGTTTCTAATATTTCTACTTCATCCTGGGAAGTAGTTGGTGTAAACTTAGGAGGAGTCTTAAATTCCACTCTAGTAGTGCATTTAAAAGGTACTTTAACTGTAGCATGTTTTACCTTTCCTTTTAATACTCCTTTACTTATATAGTCTTTATTGGTGTATTCAATGTTCTTTCTAATAAAACCATGAATAAATAGTATTCCTGTATTTGGTTTGTCTTTTTCAGAATTAGGAATAAGTTTGCACTGATTTAAATATACATTCTTTCTAATACGTTTAATTTCTAATATAGCATCCTCTAGTTCAAGAGAAGATTGAATAGTAATAGTTACCTTACATTCTGTTAACATCACTGGAATTTTTACTATCACAGATTTGTTAATGTTACTAATATCGGAATCACAAATATTCTCGCACTGGCAAAGAGGTAATGTTTCTGAGATAACAGTTGTTTTACAATCTTCAATAGTAATATTATTTAATTCATTTTCATAGGATTTAATATTAGACTCATTCTGTTTATCTTTTGTATGTCTTTTCTTCACAGGTTTATCTTTAGTTTCTTTAGAGGGTTTCTCTTTTTCATATTTACTATAATCTTTCTTTCTATTTCTTTCAGACGTATTTTCACTATAACTACTATCTTGATTTTGATTAATTACTGGCATGACATGGCTTTCTACTAATAATTTCTCTTGGTTTTCTATTAAAGACTTTTCCTTTAAAGATGTATTATGGTTTTCTTCTAGAAATTCTTCATCCATGGATTTGTTATAGTTTTTTTGTGTGGATTCTGAATTAGGTATACTATAGTTCTCTATTGGGGGTTTTGTATCTATAGGTATCTCTACGCTTTCTAATAAAGATTTTTTATAGCTTTCTATTATGGAATTTTCGTTAAGAGACTCTGAATTTATAGGTATACTAACTTTATTTTCAGAGTATTGGTCTCTAGAACTATTATAATTCTTATTTTCTGAACTATCATCTTTTAAGAAATAATAGTTTTTATCTTCTACACTGATATTATCAAAACTATCAGTGTGATTATCTTCTAGGCTGTTATAATTTAAGTGATCATAGTATTTATTCTCTATACTAGTATCATCAAAGAAATTATAGTTTTTATTTTCTACATTACTATTTTCTAAAATATTGTAGTTATTATCTTCTAAGCTATTATCTGTTGAATCAATATCTTCTAAGCTATTTTCTGTTGAATCAATATCTTCTAAGCTATTTTCTGTTGAATTAATATCTTCTAAGCTATTTTCTGTTGAATTAATATCTTCTAAGCTATTTTCTGTTGAATCAATATCTTCTAAGCTATTTTCTGTTGAATCAATATCTTCTAAGCTAT